>JAZNIK010000049.1:0-8786 GCA_045577495.1 Acutalibacteraceae bacterium | reverse complement strand
TCTATGTATACAAGTTCCAATTTCGATTGTCTTGAAGTTGACGGTTTAAGCATTAAAATCCCTCTTTTTATGCGGTTTTTCTATGCTTCTATTATACCATATTTACACTGCTTTTTCATCCTGTTTTTGCAAAAAAATGAGCGCTGGCTTACCTTTGTCAGCGGTCTGAAACTTCGCTAACCTTAACGGTTAGCGAAGTTTTTTTATTTTTTAATTGGAATAAAGGTGATTCGTTTTGTAACAACCTTGTTTTTATCATTAGACTTTACTGTAAGTTTTTCGTAATAAACCTTAGTATCGTCAGAAATCCAACGAACCTGCAGCTTTGTGCTATTTTGTATTGTGTTTTCAGATGATTTGATTTTTTTATAGCTTTTATCAAAACTTTTTATTAGCTTATTAACCTTTTCTCCATCACAATTGGTAACATCATAAACTATTCGAGAAACATCTTTATTATCACCATAAAAATAGTATTTAACGTCAACCTTTTCGCCCTCTAAATACTTTATATCCTCGGCTGTATAATATGTTAATTTACCCACCGTTTTAGCGGTTGAATTGTCTTTAAGACTTTCAACGATTTTATTTTGGTTTACCTCAAAATTTGGCTGGGCTACAGGTTTTTTGCCACCCGATACCGAAAGAGTAATAATTAAAACAACAAGCACTAAAATAATTGCAGCAATAATTAAATTGTTTTTATTTTTCAAAACTGTAGCCTTGCTTTTATATCTAATAGTTCTTTTATTCTCCAAACCAAACACCTCTTTTTTACATTCTAACACAACTGACAACAAAAAATCAACACATAATTCACATTAAAGGGACAAGTGAATAAAATAAAATTAGAAACGCTTACTGCGTTTTCTTTGTTTTAAAAACAATCAGCTTAATAATTATAAACAGTAATTCATTAGGAGGAATTTAAGATGGAAGAATATCTTAAAAAATTCGGTTTTACACCTAAGGATATAGGTTTAGATGCCTATTTTGTAACTGCCGCAAATAACAGTAACAAAAAATCCCAAAGTGAAAACAAATTCAATAATACAATGTTAAAAAATCTACCATTAGCTATGGCATATGTTCCTTTTCAGCAAATAGAAGGTACCTATAGCCAAGATGACGCATTAAAAAACGGAACCTTGTTCCCCAACCTCGACAAGCCCTTTTTGGGCAGAAAAATTTAAAGGAGTGCTCTATAATGACTGAAAGAGAAAAACTATTAAAAAAGCTTTCAGGTGCACAGTTTTCTGCCCTTGAAATGCAACTTTATTTAGACACACACAAACACGACCAAGAAGCGTTTAAAAGTCTGCAAAACTATCAAAAAATAGCAAAACAATATCTTATGCAATATGAGGAAAAATATGGTCCCCTAACGGCAAACGACCTATTAGGCGATATGACTTTTGAATGGCTAAATGCACCTTGGCCTTGGGAAAACGAATTGGAGGGTAAAAGATAATGTGGCAATATGAAAAGAAACTTCAATACCCTGTTAGAATCAAAAACACTAACCCTAAACTTGCGCAAATTATTATTTCTCAGTACGGCGGTCCGGATGGAGAATTAGCCGCTAGCCTTAGATATTTATCTCAACGATTTGCTATGCCCTATCCCGAACTAAAAGGTCTTTTGACCGACATTGGCACGGAGGAATTGGCCCACCTTGAAATGATTGGCGCAATAGTATATCAATTAACCAAAGACCTTAGCATTGATGAAATCAAAAAGAGCGGTTTCGACACCTATTTTGTAGACCACACAACAGGCATATACCCCGTTGCTGCATCGGGCGCTCCATTTACTGCCGCTTATTTGCAGTCTAAGGGCGATGTTCTAACCGACCTGCACGAAGACCTCGCCGCAGAGCAAAAAGCCCGTACAACCTACGACAACATTTTAAGACTATGTGATGACCCAGATGTTAGAGATGCAATTAAATTCTTGCGTCAACGCGAGGTTGTGCATTATCAAAGATTTGGTGAGGGATTACGTCTTGCACAAGATAAATTAAACGAGAAGAACTTCTACGCATTCAACCCAAGTTTTGATAAATAATATTTTATATCCGCCTTGTTTAATTACAAGGCGGATTGTTTTTTTATAAATTTAATTTTACTATTGATTCATTAGACAAAATATGCTATAATTTGATTGCAAAAGGAATATTATGAGACAAAATTCAAAGTCGGTGATATTATGAACAATATATTTAGAGAACAAAAGCCTCTCAACCCATCAATTAAATATAAAAATTCTTTGGATTTTCCATCTCACCTACACGATGATATTGAACTTATTTATATCATTAAAGGTAATGGTTTTGCTTATTGTGATGCACAACAATATGAGTTAAAAGAGGGTTCATTTTTTATTGCCTTTCCTAATCAAATACATAGTTTTGAGGGCTTTGATAAAGATGATTTTCTTGCTTTTTCTGCCATTATAAAGCCATCACTTTTGTTACAATATGAGCAAGACTTTTTAGAGTGCATTCCAAAATGCAATCTTTATAACTATCCCAAAAACGACCCCGATAATCTACTTGCCATAATAAATTATTTTATGAATGAGTTTGACACATGTAGTCATGATATTTTGCAAGACTATTTAACAATTATATTTGGTAAGATTTTAAAACACTATTCTCTACACAAAAGAACTGTTGCTAATGATTCAATTTCAGAAATTTTAACTTACTGCAACATACACTATACAGAACAAATTTCTGTTAGTTCAATCGCTAAAGCACTTAATATCAGCGAAAGTTATATATCATATATTTTTAACAAACGACTATTTATTCATTTTTGCGAATATATAAACTCACTCAGAGTATCCGAAGCTAAAAATATGTTGTTGTTTAGTAAAGAAAGTATAACAAATATTGCAAGTAGCACAGGCTTTAACACCCTACGCACATTCAATCGAGTTTTTTATAAACAAATGGGCAAAACACCATCACAATATAGAAAAGATTTTTTAACGAATAAAAAGAATTTATATATTAAGCCCAGCATATTACCAAACGATTAAGCAAAAAGGACTATGTGAATATACAAATCACATAGTCCTTTTGTTATTTTGCTAAAACTACCTCTTGCTTTGCTTTTTGACGCCAAACAGATGAAATTGTTTTTGGTAAAATAAGTTTTATTGCTTTTTCAACTATTTGAAACTCGGCTTTTTTAGCCCAAAAAATTTCTCCGTCCATATTTATTGGAACTTCCTTTTCAGCCTCAATAACAACATTTTTTGCCTTACCGATTTCACAAATATCAAGACCAATGTGTGTGCCGGCGCGATATTCATCCAAAAGCGAGAATATTTTTGGTCTTGAAACCACCGAAATAACCGAATAATCAAGTTCATTATCAAACGGTTTTGCATCTGGTGTTGGATAAAATCCACCGCCATAAAACGGAGCGTTTGCCACAACCGCAAACAGAGACTTCTTTTTTATTATTTTAACCCCGTTATCAATAGTAACCTTTAAATCAATTCCTATTTTGCTAAACAGAGTATAAACAAGTGCAATAACATACGCCATTTTTCCTGATACCATAGGCCATCTTTTAAATTTAGACATATTTGCCGCCACCATAGCATCCATACCAACAGAGCAGGAGTTTATGGCATAATTATCCCCCATTTTAATAACATCCACCACAAGTTCTTCTCCATTTATCAAAGCGGGAACATCTAAAAACAGTTCTTTATCCGAAAAATATGTAATAAAATCGTTTGCACTACCGCAAGGCACAACACCCAAGCTAACATTATCATAACCAATAACGCCGTTTAATACCTCAAAGGCGGTGCCTTCGCCACCACAGGCGTATATTCTTAGTTCTTCCCCACTTTCCGCCAAAGAGCGCGCATACCTTTTAGCATCACCCTGAGCAGAGGTAAAATAAATTTCATAATCCGAGCCTTCGGCATCAAAATATTTTTTTACAGAGTCTGCAAAGGGTTGTTGCTTTGCTCCTTTACCCGCAACAGGATTGATGATAAAAACATATTTCATACTTTTCACTTCAACTTTCTATCGCTTTTAAAGTAAGAGTATAGTTGACATTTAATCATACCGTTATATAACTTACGGCGTTTATCTGCCGGTCTGCCAAACCTATCTTCAAAATCATCATTAGGGCAAATAACAAAATACTTTTTACCGAACTCTTTAGGCATTTTTTCGCCCATAATGCGATAAATTTTTTCGGCATTTTGGATATCTAAAAGTCTTTCACCATAGGGTGGATTTGTTATAACAATCGACCTTTCATTCGGCATTTTAAAATCTTTAATATCCTTAACTATTGCCGATACAAGTTCGCCAACACCCGCTTTTTTTGCATTTTCGAGTGTTAAGGCAACCGCCGAGGCATCAATATCACTACCAAAGGCTTTAAAATCCACCCCTTTTAAAATACCGTCTAGCGCCTCCCCACGTTTTACGGCAAAGGCATTTTTTATTTCCTCAGAAAAACGTTCTGCCGCAAAATTGCGTTTAAGTCCAGGTGCCATATTTTTAGCAATCATAGCCGCCTCAACCAAAATAGTACCCGAACCGCAAAAAGGGTCATATAGCTTAGTGTCGGGAAAAATTCTTGCAAGATAGCACATAGCCGCCGCAAGAGTCTCCTTAATGGGCGCCTCTAAAGAATGGGCTCTATATCCGCGTTTATGAAGTCCATCACCCGAGGTATCTATACCCAAAACGACCTTATCCTTTTGGATGGAAAAACGGATTTTATGAACAGGACCCGTCTCTTTAAACCAATCAACTCGGTAATTCTTTTTAAGCCTTTCTACAATCGCTTTTTTAATAATCGACTGACAATCAGGCAGACTATGAAGCTTTGAATCAAGCGAATATCCTGTAACAGGGAATGCATCTGCGCTACCTATAAATTCCTCCCAAGGCAGCGCCTTGGTATTTTGAAAAAGTTCCTCAAAACTAGTGGCATAAAACTCACCAACCACCAGCATAACACGCTCGGCGGTGCGAAGATTTATATTAGCCGCGGCAAGTGCCAAAGCATCACCCTCAAAAAACACCCTGCCATTCTCTGCCGTAACAGAGGTTATATTCATTCTTTTAAGTTCATCTGCAAGAATCCCCTCAACACCAAACATACAAGGGGCTAACATACGATAATTATTCATCAATAAACTCCAAATTTCGACATATTTTCAAAAATTAAATAACGGCAGATTTATGCCGTGTTACGTGACAACCTATATTAACCGCAACAGGAAGACCTGCTATATGGGTTGGCGCCACCTCAATATTTACACCTAGCGCAGTGGTATCACCGCCAAAGCCTTGTGGGCCAATGCCAAGAGCATTTATTTTAGATAAAAGTTCTTTTTCCATTTCGGCATAAAAGGGGTTATTATTAGCTTCATCAAGATTTCGGCACAATGCTTTTTTAGATAGCAATGCAGATTGCTCAAAATCGCCGCCTATACCAACCCCTACCACCATTGGAGGACAAGGGTTAGAACCGGCATTTTTAACGATATCTAAAACGGCATCAATAACACCGCTTTTACCCGAAGATGGCAATAGCATTTTTATGCCGCTCATATTTTCACTACCAAAGCCCTTGGGTGCCGCCATAATTTCTATTTTATTACCTGAAACAATTTCAGTATGGATGATAGCGGGAGTATTATCTTTAGTGTTTACTCTATCAAGCGGGTCTACAACAACAGATTTGCGTAAAAGTCCGTTAACATATGCCTTTTTTACGCCATTATTAACCGCCTCGGTTAAATCTCCGCCAACTATATGAACATCTTGCCCGATTTTTAAAAAAACAACCGCCATACCCGTATCCTGACATATAGGAACATTAAGTTCATCTGCCGCTTTTACATTTTCGAGCATTGTATCAATAACCGACAAAGCGGTTTTGTTTGTTTCGGTGCTTTTTGCATCAGCAATACAGTTTAAAACACACTGGGGCAAATGCATATTTGCATCTATAAAAAGGTCGCACACAGTTTTTTCAATAAGTGATGCTTTTATCCTTCTAATCATATTTTATCATCCTTTTAAATATTAAACAGGGCAGACGAACAAACCGTCTGCCCTAGAACCTTACTTTACTCCGCGTTTTGTGCGGCGAACTTCAACATTTTTGCGTTTGAGGTCAGAAAATTTTTCATCACTTGTTTGTTTGAATTTATTCATCATATCCTCAAAAGATGCACCCTCGTTTTTGGTTGCGGTCCAAACAAAAGAATTATCCGGCTTAGGCGGAGCAACCGAACGCGAGCGGCGTGGACGATTAGAATCTCGTTCCTCCTCCATTGCGCGTTTCATACTAAGGCTAATTTTACCATCTTCACCAATGGTTAAAACTTTAACCTTAACGGTATCCCCCTCTTTAACGAAATCTCTAATCTCGTTAACATAGGTACGTGCAACCTCAGAAATATGTACCATACCTGTTACATTTTCCGAAATCTCCACAAAAACACCAAACTTTGTTATACCGGTAATCTTACCCTCTAATAAATCTCCAACTTGAACTTGCGGCTGCATATTAAGAATAAATCCTCCTAAAATTAATATCACTGACCCGAAAGGTCAACAAATACCTGTTCATTAGGGTATACATACCCCAAGCGCTCTCTTGCGGCTTTTTCAATAAGTTCTGCTTCTGTTCCATTATCAAGTAACCTAAGCAGTTCCTCTGTTTTAAGTTCCTTTGCGGCAAGCAGTGCCTCACCGCTTTTAAGCTCACGCTTACGTTCAATAAGTTGCATTTGCAAATTTGTAAGCGAAATTATAATATATACCGAAAAAACCAACAGCAAAACTCTAAGCAAAATACTTTTGCGTTTGACTATAACCCTTGACATAATATTTCATCCATTCTAGCGGAAATTTAACTCAAATACACATTTATTATACACAATACTATTTTGTCTTTCAAGAGGTTTTTTCAGTTTTTTTGCTATTTTCATTTGGTTTTTGAGGCTTTTTTAAAAGTTTTTTTAAAAACTGCAAAGCTTTTATAAAATAAGTATCAAAATCTGCTACTTTTAAAACAAAATCGTTATATTTTGTTTTAATAAATTTTACTAGTTTTTTTAGTGGTTTTAAAAGTAAATCAACAAATCTTGACAGAGTTAACCTTAAAATTATAAAACCGACTATTATACCTATAAAAATAAAACTTCTAATTTGACCGTTTGTTGTTACAAGCTGCAAACAAAAAATCGACATCGCCGTTATTATAAAAAACAAAACATCTTCTAAGGCTACCGCTAAAACAGAACGTTTAAAAATCATCCTATCCAGTCGAAAAATATCATAAACCACGCTAAGCATACCGCCAAGAAGCACAGACCACAAAAACGCTGTTGACTGACCTATATTACTTATTTCCCACATTATTTAAAAATTCGGCTAAAAAAGCCCTCTTTGGCGCCTGTGTCATTGGTATACACAAGTGCATATACATCTCCACGCATTACTAGGTCGCCAATTTCTGACTGAAAGCTCTCCATCTTCATATCATTTCCGCGAATGGTTAAATCACCTTTTGTGGTTTTAAGCTTCACATTATCCTCCTCAAACGACTCCACCTCATTTATGCCGGATAAAATAAGTTTGCTTCTGTTTTCTATAATGATATTATGTAAAAGCGACTGTGTTTCTGTTTTGTTTTGTGACATTTATAATCATCTCCTACTAATTATATGAAAAATTATAGTTTGTCATTCATAAACCTTTGATAAAGCTTAATAAGAGCCTTTTTTTCGAGTCGAGACACATATGACCGCGAAATATCAAGTTTTTTTGCCACCTCGCGTTGTGTGTTTTCCTTGCCGCCTATTAAACCAAACCTAAGCCCTATAATAATCCGTTCTCTTGGTGTTAATACCTCCTGCATATATTTTTTTAGGTGCTCCAACTTTATTTTTAAATCTATATCGTCAAGCACGTTATTGTCATCTGCAATTACGTCAATCAGCGATAAATCATTGCCCTCTTTATCTGTTTCTATTGGGTCATTTATCGAAACATCCTGAGCAGTTTTTTTAAGGCTTCTAAAATGCATAAGTACTTCATTTTCCACACATCTTGCGGCATAGGTTGCAAGTTTAATCCCCTTTTTTGAATTAAATGTAGAAACCCCTTTTATAAGACCTATGGTGCCTATTGAAATTAAATCATCCTGCTCTACCCTTTCGGTATAATATTTTTTAACAACGTGTGCCACGAGCCTTAAATTATGCTCTATAAGTTTCTCGCGCGCTTTTTTGTCACCCTGCTCCATTTTTTCGATTAACTCTGCCTCCTCCTTTGGCGAAAGAGGAGGCGGAAAAGAACCCATACTTGTTGTATGCAAAGCCAGATAAAAAATCCCTGAAATTATACCATATATCATAGATAAAAACATTTTTAACACCTCATTATGAATTTTTTTATAAATATATGCAAATTTCTTATCTTTTCTGCAAGTCCATAATACAAACTTGCAAAATTGTCTATATTTTTTAAAAAACTTCTTGACAAAACAGTTAGTATAATATATAATATTTTTCGTTCGGTACGCTGCTATGGCTCAGGTGGTAGAGCACATCCTTGGTAAGGATGAGGTCCCCAGTTCGAGTCTGGGTAACAGCTCCAAAAAAGAACGAAGCAATCGCTTCGTTCTTTTTTTATCCAAGCCGACAGGCTTGGTATATCATCACGACGTAGTCGTGTATATCATCGCCGAAGGCGTATATCATCACGCCTTTAGGAAGTCGGA
>JAZNIK010000048.1:0-8207 GCA_045577495.1 Acutalibacteraceae bacterium | reverse complement strand
AAGGTTTTTGGCAATGTGAAATCAAAAAATTGCATTTGTAGGCGTTGACAGGTTCGAGTTCTGTCAACTTATAATAGATTCTCCGCTCATTTCCTCAGGCTGCTCTAAGCCTAAGATTTTAATAATTGAAGGTGCAATATCTGCAAGTCTACCACCCTCACGAAGTTCGCAAGGATAACCAACAACGCAGAAAGGAACAGGATTTGTTGTGTGAGGAGTAAATGGTTCGCCCTTATCGTCAAACATATAATCGGCATTACCGTGGTCGGCAGTGATAATAACTGCACCGCCCATTTCCTCAGTTGCCTTAACAACCTTACCAACGCAGGTATCAACCGCTTCAACTGCTTTAACAGCTGCATCGAAAATGCCGGTATGACCAACCATATCGCAGTTTGCAAAGTTTAAAATAACAACATCATACTTGCCCGAAAGAATTTTTTCGCACACCGCATCACATACGGGATGTGCGCTCATTTCGGGTTGAAGGTCAAAGGTGGGAACATCGGGAGACTGAATTAAAACCCTATCCTCGCCCTCGAAGGTTTTTTCCTCGCCGCCATTAAAAAAGAATGTTACGTGAGCGTATTTTTGAGTTTCGGCAATTCTGAGCTGAGTCATACCCTTTGATGCCAAAAACTCGCCCAAGGTCATTTTTAACTCCTCGGGTGGAAACGCAACCGAAACATTTGGCATTGTTTCATCATACTGGGTCATACAAACGTATGAAAGTGGGAAAAATCCGTTCTTTCTTTCAAAGCCATCAAAATCAGGGTCAACAAAGGTGCGTGTAAACTGACGTGCTCTATCGGGGCGGAAGTTAAAAGAAACAACACTATCATTAGCCTTGATAACTCCGTTTTTATCCACAACAGTTGGGATAATAAACTCATCAGTAACGTCTTTGCTATAAGATTCTTCCATAGCTTTTATGATATCGTCAGTCTCGATACCCTCGCCATAAACCATAGCGGCATAGGCTTTTTCAACTCTATCCCAAGCAAAATCGCGGTCCATAGCATAATATCTACCCATAACACTTGCGATTTTACCAACGCCAAGCTCGTCCATCTTTGCCTTAAGGTCTTTAACGAACCCAATACCCGAGGTTGTAGAAACATCGCGACCATCGGTTATACAATGAACATAAACATCTTTAAGTCCATTTTTCTTAGCTAGTTCTAAAAGTCCATACAAATGCTCGATATGGCTATGAACACCACCATCAGACAAAAGTCCAACAAAGTGGAGTGCTGAATTGTTTTTCTTGCAATTTTCTACCGCATTTTTTAAAGCGGCAATCTCAAAAAAGTCGCCATCTGTGATTGATTTTGAGATTTTAACCAACATTTGATAAACAACCCGACCCGCGCCAATATTTGTATGACCTACCTCGCTATTACCCATCTGACCATCGGGAAGACCAACATCAAGACCTGATGCGCCGATTGTGGTAAACGGGTTGCTATCAAAAAGTTTTGTAAGATTTGGGGTGTTGGCAGAGATAATTGCGTTACCGTTAGCATCCTCTCTAATGCCAAAACCGTCCATAATACATAAAACAACAGGTTTTTTCATTTTGGTTTTTCCTTTTTAATTATTTACTTGCAGCCTTAACGATTACTGAAAAATCTTCTGCCTTAAGTGATGCGCCGCCAATAAGACCGCCATCAACATTAACCTTTGCAACAAGTTCATCTGCATTTTTAGCGTTCATTGAACCGCCGTATTGGATTGTTACAGTTTCTGCAACATCTGCGCCATAAACCTCTGCAATAGCCTCGCGAACATAACCGTTACCCTCATCTGCTTGGTCTGCGGTTGCAGTAACACCTGTACCGATAGCCCAAACAGGCTCATAAGCGATGATTATGTTCTTAAGCTGCTCTTTTGATACATTTGTAAGAGCCATTTTAGTTTGATATTTTAAAAGAGTTTCGGTGTATCCGAGTTCTCTTTGCTCTAATGTTTCACCTACGCAAACGATAGCGGTAAGACCTGCATCAACTGCGGCAAGTGTACGAAGATTAACGGTTTGGTCGGTTTCGCCAAAATATTGTCTTCTCTCGCTATGGCCGATAACAACATACTCAACGCCTGCGGCTGTAAGCATCTCTGCAGAAATCTCGCCTGTGTATGCGCCCGATGCCTTAAAGTGAACATTCTCTGCGCCGATTTTAATATTAGAGCCCTTTGCAGCCTCAACTGCAGCCGCAATATCAATAAAGGGTACGCAAAGTACTACATCACAATTTGCGTCCTTAACCAAAGGCTTCATCTCGTTAATAAGGGCTGTGGTTTCAGCCGGTGTTTTATTCATTTTCCAGTTACCTGCAATAACTGCAGAGCGTTTTGCTTTATTCATTATTATATCCTCCAAAAATACTTTTATAAATAACCCAAAAGCCGTCGCTTTTGCGACGGCTGGGATTTAGCCAAAATTATTTATTATTAAGTGCTGCAATACCGGGAAGCTCTTTACCCTCTAAGAACTCTAAGGAAGCGCCGCCACCGGTAGAAATGTGAGACATTTTATCTGCAAAGCCAAGCTTTGTAACAGCAGCAACAGAATCGCCGCCACCGATAACAGAAATAGCACCGGAGTTAGCAACAGCAGTTGCAACAGCAATTGTACCGCTTGCAAAATTTTCCCACTCTGAAACGCCCATAGGTCCGTTCCAAATAACAGTACCTGCGCCATTTAAAGCGTCTGCAAAAAGCTTTTCGGTTTTAGGACCGATATCAAGACCCATCCAACCATCAGAAATTTTATCAGAATCTACTATCATATTCTCGGTATCAGGTGCGTACTCTTTACCAACCTTATTATCAACAGGGATAAGGAATTTAACACCCTTAGCCTCTGCCTTTTTCATCATTTCGGCTGCCATCTCAACATTCTCTGCATCGAGAAGTGAAGTACCGATGTTATAGCCCATAGACTTCATAAAGGTGTATGCCATACCGCCACCTACGATAAGTGTATCAACCTTATCGATAAGGTTGGTGATAACGCCGATTTTATCAGAAACCTTTGCGCCGCCAAGAATAGCAACCAAAGGACGCTTAGGAGCCTCTAAAGCGCCACCGATAAACTCAATCTCTTTATTGATGAGATAGCCGCCAACAGCAGGAATATAATCAGCAACACCAGTAGTTGATGAATGTGCGCGGTGAGCAGAACCAAAAGCATCGTTAACAAAAATATCTGCCAAATCAGCAAACTTTTTGGAAAGCTCAGGGTCGTTTTTGGTTTCGCCTTTTTCGTAGCGAACATTCTCTAACAATAAAACCTCGCCATCTTTAAGCTCTGCAGCTAATTTATTTGCCGACTCGCCTACAACATCATCAGCCATTTTAACCTCAAGATTTAAAAGCTCAGAAAGACGAGCAGCAACAGGCTTTAAAGAAAACTCAGGCACAACCTCGCCCTTTGGACGACCAAGGTGTGAACAAAGAATAACCTTTGCATTGTTTTTCAAAAGGTATTGAATTGTGGGAAGTGATGCAACGATTCTTTTATCGTTGGTGATTTTACCCTCGCTGAGCGGAACATTAAAATCGCAACGAACAAGAACTTTTTTGCCCTGTACTTCAATGTCTTCAATAGTTTTTTTGTTAAGTGCTGCCATACAAAAACATCCTTTCAATTTAGGCAAACGCCTATTTAGTTTGTTAAAATATCCACAATCTTTATTCTATCAAAAAAAAACGCTTTTTTCAATAGAATTATTGCCAAATATATCAAATTCAAAACATATTTTTTGAACATTCCGCTAATGCTTTGAAATTTTTTTTAAAAACGAGCTTTTTTAGTCCCATTTATATCTATGAAGTTCACCTTTATTTTGAAGCTCAGGAAAATTCCACTGCCTTAAAACCTCATACGCCGCAAGTGCAACGGTATTAGACAAATTAAGACTTCTTGCGCCCGATATCATAGGCACTCTGACCGCAGTTTCAGGATACTTTAGCAAAAGTTCCTCGGGCAGACCTGCTGTTTCTTTTCCAAAAAACAAAAAGCTATTATCAGGATAGTTAACATCTGAATAAACCTTTCTGCCCTTGGTGGTGAAAAAGTAAAAATTTCCGCCTTTATTCTTTTCAAAAAAATCATCAAGATTTTTATAATAGGTTATGTCTAAAAGATACCAATAATCAAGACCCGCGCGTTTTAATTTTTTATCATCAATCCTAAAGCCCATCGGTTCAACTATATGAAGTCGGGCTCCTGTAGCGGCACAGGTTCTTGCGATATTCCCTGTATTTTGCGGTATCTCGGGTTCTACCAAAACAATGTTAAGTGTGCTCATTTAAACCCTGCTTTCAATAAGTGTTGCCTTGCCTTTAAAACAAACCTTGCCACTACCTGCAGGTATAAAAGCTGAGTCGCCCTTTTTAAGTTCAACGCCATCTAATTCTACTTCTCCATCAAGGCAAAGCAACGCAACAAATGAACTATTATCAACTGTGATAGTCCCTTGTTTTTCGGTATCAAAAATTTTAACCTTAAAGTATTCGCAATCGGCTAAAACTCCACTCTCTAACTCATCACTTTTCTTAGGTGGTGTAAGCTCAGTAACCTCAACCGCTTTATCAATATGCAGTTCTCTCGGCTTACCATCTGCGCCGAGTCTGCCATAATCCGAAACACGATAGGTTGTATTAGAGTTTTGTTGAATTTCTGCTATGAGTATACCCTTGCCGATAGCATAAATTGTACCCGCAGGGATAAAGAACACATCGCCCTTTTTAACGGGGACTTTATTTAAAACATCGGTTAATGTATTATCGGCTATTTTTTTAGCAAATTCCTCTTTTGTGATTTGCTCTTTAAATCCGTAATAAAGGGTTGCACCCTCTTCGCAATCGACAATATACCACATTTCTGTTTTGCCGTATTCACCCTCAACCCTTAAAGCGTAGTCGTCACAGGGGTGAACCTGAACCGAAAGGTCATCCTTAGCGTCGATAAGCTTTATAAGTAACGGAAAGTAAGAGAATTTTTGCCCGTTTTCTCCAAGGCATTCCTTACCAAATGCCGAAACTGCCTCTACCAATGTTTTGCCCTTAAGCTCACCGTTTAAAACAACCGATGGGCCATCGTTGTGAGCAGAAAGCACCCACGCCTCTGCAACCTTTTCTAAATTGGTTTGCATTTTAAATTCATCTTTGAGTCTTGTTCCACCCCAAAGGTAATCCTTTAAGGTGGGTTTTAATTTTAATGTATACATTACTTTTTCTCCTGCTTTTGTTTGCCAGTTTGTTTTTTATTAGATGAAATATATCTACCCGCTTGAGTTGTAAAAAGCTTATAATATGTGCCTTTTGCCTCCATAAGCTCCTGATGATTGCCTTTTTCTTTGAGCTCACCATGGTCTAAAACAAATATAACATCAGCTGTAGTAGCGCTTGACAAACGGTGTGAAACAAAAATCGTTGTTTTATCCGCTCTAAGTTTATCAAACTGGTCATAAATTTCTTGCTCTGCCAAGGCATCAAGTGATGCGGTAGGCTCATCTAAAATAAGTATATCAGAATCGCTATAAAAAGCTCTTGCGATTGAAAGTTTTTGCCACTGACCGATTGAGAGTTCTATTCCGTTATCCTCAAAATAACGCATAAGGGGGGTGTCAAAACCGTTAGGTAACCTATTGATAAAGGGGATTGCGTTGCTTTGCTCTGCGGCAGCCTCTACCCTATCAAAATCAAGGTCTTTATCAATATTACCAAACGCAATATTCTCCTTAACCGTAACTGCATATTTACCAAAGTCCTGAAAGATAATACCAAACATTTTATACAGTGCTTCGGGTTTATACGCCTTAATGTTTATATCGTCAATAAAAATTTCGCCCTCGGTGGTATCATAAAGCCTTGTGATTAACTTAATCAAGGTGGTTTTACCCGCGCCGTTTATTCCAACCAGTGCAACAGTATCACCCGGATTTATAACTGCACTTAGATTTTTTATAACATATTTATCGGTTCCTGGATACGCGAATGATACATTTCTAAACTCGATTTTATGTGGTATATGCCTTTTAGGTTCTACCGGTATACTAGACAGAGACAAAATAGTAGGTTTCTCCTCCATAAAGCATATAAGATTATCAATAAATAAGGTTCCCTCATAAATGGTTGAGGTTGCCGCAATTAGTGTTATTACTCCCGCCGCAATTGAATTTAATGCACCGGTATACAGAGAATAATCACCAACCTGAAGCGCGCCCTGCCAAACCTTTCTTGCAACATACAAAAACAAAAGACAGTTGACAAATGCAGAGGCTAATGAAATGGCAGTATTCCAACCGCCCTCTTTTACATATATTTTTCTAAGTCCCTTATAATAATTTGCAAAAATATTGTTATAACGCTCGGTAAAGGTATCCGACAAACCAAAAAGTCTTATCTCCTTAACCAAATCCTTATTAGTCATAAGACCCGAATAATAGTTAAGCTGACGGCGGTCCTTTGAACGATGCCTTACATAATTAAAGGATTTTTTGCGATACGCGTAGGTAATCCACGCAGACGGAAGTGACAAAACAAGTATTATAAACGGAGCATAGGCACTAATAGCAAAGAGTATACCGACAAACGAAACCATACTTATAATCGTACTTATGGTTGTAAAGGTGGCGTTGATAATCTGTATTGGACGCATACCCGCCTCACGCTGAGCGTTTTCAAGCCGCTCATAAAAATCGGGCTTATCATAGCTTTGCAAATCAACGGTTTTTGCCTTTTCCATCATCATAACCTTAACATGATTGGTAACCTTTTCACCCGAAATTCGAGTTACCAGTGTATTGGCATGACTAATTAAGGCCCTGGCAAAAATACAGGCAAATTCAAGTGACAAAATACCCATAATTTCACCAAAAGGAATTTTAGCCCCGCTCACTGAAGCGGTATAAGCCTCCGCCAAGACATTTATTAGTAATGCTCCAATCCAAGCGGTTATAACAGGCAAAACGCCGTTTAAAAGCGAAATAAGAGTAAGCAAAACAAGTATCCAAGGAGCCGCCTTCCATACCAGTTGAAATATGTAAACAAGGCGTTTTAAAAATTTAAAGGTTACTCGCTTTAAATATGCAGGAATCTCTAAAATGTTTTTGGGTAATGGCTCTTTATTTCGATTATTATCAAAATTATGTGCCCAATGTGGTGGCATTCCCGGTCCCATCTTATCCCTTCTTTCTAAGCAAACATAAATATACAGTTTTCATTATATAACAAAAAAGTGCTTTTTACAATGGGTTTTATACCGATTTTTTAAAATATTATAACAAATTTAAAAACTCCAAGCTACACGCTCGGAGTTTTATGGAATAAATGTTTATTTTAGTTTTTCGATGAAATCGTGCATCATTTCACTTATTTTTATGTTTTGTGGGCAAACCGCCTCACACGCTCTACATGCAATACATGCAGATGGTCTTTTATCCTCATTAAGTGCACCTATTACAGAGGGAGCAATAAATCCCCCGCCCGAATATGTATGGTCGTTATAAAGCTCTATAAGCTCTGGTATATCAAGCCGCATTGGGCAATGCGTTGTGCAATAACGACAGGCGGTGCAAGGCAAGGTTGTTTTTTCTGTCATTTTATTTGCCACATTTAACAAGGTTTGCATTTCATTAATATTAAGTGGCTTTTCGCTTTCAAAAATCGAAATGTTTTCTTTAAGCTGCTCAGCATTAGACATTCCCGAAAGGGTTACAACAGTATTAGGTATAGACTGCAAGAATCTAAATGCCCACTCAACCGCAGAGGTGTTTTCGCGAAGGGAATCCAACTCTGCCTTATAAATCGGCTCTATCTCGGCAAGTTTACCGCCTCTGATAGGCTCCATAACCCAGATTGGAATATCCCATTCATTTAAAAGTTCTACCTTTGCTTTTGCGTTTTGCAGTTTCCAATCAAGCCAATTAAGTTGAATTTGGCAGAACTCCATATCCTTACCATAGGCGTTTAAAAAGCGTTTTATCGTATTCAAATTACCGTGAGCAGAAAATCCAAGATGCTTAATACGACCTTTTTTCTTTTGCGCGATTAAATAATCGTAAATGCCGTATTTACTGTCTAGATAGGCATCTATATTTCCCTCACACACATTATGAAACATATAAAAATCAAAATACTCTACCTGACATTTTTTAAGCTGTGCTTCAAAAATTTCCTCTACCTTATCCATATTGCTT
>JAZNIK010000047.1:0-3338 GCA_045577495.1 Acutalibacteraceae bacterium | reverse complement strand
TTCCTAAGCCCGCTTTGGCCTCCGACTTGGTAATTTGTGAAAAAATATAATTTGATTATTGTTGGTGGCGGTATATCTGCCGTTGCGGCGGCAGTAAGTGCGGCAAGGCAAGAATTAAAAGTTCTTATAATCGAAAAATTTGGTTGTCTTGGCGGCGCGCTTAATAATAGCCTGGTATATCCTTTTATGCGCCATGTGACTTGGAGTGGCAAAAAGGTTTTGTCTGCAGGTATTTTTAGTGAAATGAAAAAACGCCATGCCGATTACGGTGACACCTCGTGGGAGACCTTTAAGTTTGTTTTCGACGATATGGTGACAGAGGCAGGCGTAGATGTGCTTTTTCATTCCACAGTTTTTAAGGCAGAAACTAACGGCAGAAGCATAAAATCGGTTTTTGTTGCTACCAAGCAGGGCGTTTTGGAGTTTGAGGCCGATTTCTTTATAGATGCCTCGGGCGATGGAGAGCTTATTGCTATGACAGGTTGTGCAACACAGCTTGGCCGCGAGAGTGACAGCCTTTGCCAGCCTATGACCACCTGCTTCAGAATGAACGGTGTGGATATTGAACTCTTTAAAGAGGAAAAGCAGGAACTTATAAAGCTTTATAACGAGAAACAAGCGCAGGGACTTATTAAAAACCCACGCGAGAATATACTTGTTTTTTATGGACAGGGTAAGGATATTTTACATCTTAACACCACGCGCATTGTAAAGCACAACCCCGTCGATGCATTTGAAGTGAGTAAGGCCGAGATGCTTGCGCGCAAGCAGGTTTATGAGATATTTGATTTTCTTAAAAACAACGCAAAATCCTGCAAGGATGCAAGTATAATTTATATTGCAAATCACATCGGCGTGCGTGAAAGCCGCAAATTGAAAGGTGAATATATTTTGACGGGTGACGACCTTAAAAATATGGTAAAATTCCCCGATACCATAGCGGTTGCGGCTTACGACCTTGATATACATAACCCCGAGGGAAAGGGAACAAGCCTTTATATGTTTGAGGGTGAGGATTATTATTACATACCTTATCGCAGCCTTTTGCCCAAAGAATATGATAATATGTTAGTTGCAGGTAGATGCGTTTCAGCTGACCATTTGGCACATTCAGGTGTTAGAGTAATGCCAACTTGTGCCACTATGGGTGAGGCGGCAGGTATGGCTGTGGCATTAGCTTTTGAAAATGGTCAAAACACGCGTACTATTGATATTGAAGCTTTACGCAGTGAACTTAAAAAAGTGGGCGCTATAGTAGATTAAAGAGGAGTAAAAATAAAGGATATATTAGATATAATTATTCCGGTTTCGGTAGATATTGATTGGCCAAAAAAGGATGAAATTGTACACGATATTATAGAACAATATGAAAACTATGGTTTTACGCGTTTTGCTTTGGCGTGCCCTGCAGCAGGTTGGAGAGTTATAGGTTATCCGCCTAGAGAATTCTACACTGAGCGCGCTAAAGTTTTCGAAGAAGTAAAACAGGAAGTTGCTAAATATGGTATAGAGTGTGGTTGGTGGATTACCTTAACGCTTAAATCTGGTAAAACTCCCGGTTTCCAAAGTATGATAAAAGAAGACGGTAGTGAACATCCTTTTGCAAATTGTCCTTTAGATGAGAATTTTAAAGAACGTTTTTGCTGTGATGTAGCTCATTTTGCAAAAATCGCAAAGCCGGCCTTTATTTTTACGGAGGATGACTTTTCTCTTTCCGCGGCGCAGGGTTGCTATTGTGACAAGCATATAAACGAGTTTAATAAACGTTACAATTATAGTTACACTCGCGAAGAATTGGTGAAGCTTTTTGAGTCAAAAACCGATGAAGCGTTTGAAATTTTGCGCAAATGGCGTGAGGTTGCTAAAGATAGCCTTGTACAGTTTGCTTCTGCTATGCGCAAGGAACTTGATAAAGAAAGTCCTGAGATCCCTATAGGTTATATGCAAGCGGGTAATTCAGACAAAGATGGCGACTGTACTATAGCTATATGTAGGGCTATGGCAGGCAAGAACCATACACCATTCTCTCGTCTTTATGGCGCTTGTTACTTCGGTATAAAAGCGCGAGAAATCCCCTTTATGCTTTATCACATTTTGTATTCCAGACAAAATATTGCCGGTGATTTTAAATATTATTTAGAGGCAGACACTTTCCCGCACACAAGATTTTATAGCGCAAGTTGTCAGATGATTGCTACTATGGCAACGGCATTTTCTTATGGTTTTGACGGGGCAACTTTTCAAACTCAGCAATTACTTGATGACCCTAATGAGGAAACCGCTTATGGTAGAGCCTTTGCAAAAATGCGCACCTGTTTTGAAGCGTTACAAAAAGCGGTTAAGGGATGTACTCTTAAAGGTGTTAATATCCCATACGACCCGTTTTGGTATACTGCTGATCCTGTAGATGTAGAAAGGAAGCCTTTATGGGTTAAGACGATATCGCGCTTTGGTATACCTCATACAACTTTGGATTCTGACGTGATTTTTGCGGATGGGGTATGGGCTAAGCATATTCCTGAAGCAGATGTATTAAAGGCTTTATCGAAAAATTTATTTATTGATAGCGCGGCGGCAAATGAGCTTGTGAAGCGTGGGTTTGGTGAGTTTATCGGCGCTGAATTTGGCGAGGACGTTGCTGATATCGGCAAAAATAGATGGGATATTGCTGCTCGTGAGGTTATAAAAGATGAATATCGTACCACCAAAGGTAAAAATATGACCGCACCTTGGATGTTAGCCCCATTAGGTAATGGTGTGTTACCGCAGATAACTATTACCGATCCCAACTGTGAGATTATATCCGAGCTTTATTCTTACCAAAAGGAACTTATTTCTCCTGCAATGATTCGCTTTAAAAATAAGATTGGCGGTATGGTTGTTGTTATGGGCCTTACGCTTAACGGTAATGGTTCACAAGCACTTTATAATTATCGCAGAAAGAAACTTCTGCAAAATCTTCTTATAAATGAGTGTGATAATTTTGCCTTAGTTTTGGATGCCCCCGATGTAATGATAGTGGAAAACAAGGCACTTGACCCCAAAGAAAAAGGCTTTAGAGAAATGCTTACCGTTATAAATCTTTGCGAGGATACTTTAGATGAGATTAAAATTCATTTACCTGCTGATTTGCGCGAAATAAAAGGCGTAAAAATGCTTAATAAAAACGGCGCATGGCAAAATGCAAACTATTCTCTCATTGCCGACGGCGTAAAAATAGAACACGAGCTTCATTATTGCAACCCAATGTTCTTGATAATTGAATAAAACAAAACCACGCGAAAGTTGAACTTGTCTAGTGAAAGTGGACAGTAAAACGGCTCTTTGTCAATAGTTGG
>JAZNIK010000046.1:0-9185 GCA_045577495.1 Acutalibacteraceae bacterium | reverse complement strand
TATTATAACATAATACATATGAAAAAACAAGCGGTTTTTCAAAAAAATTGAGATTTACATAAAATTAACGGATTTTGGGCGTAAGAATCAAGACCTTTTGGTTATTGTTTTCAAAAGGTCTGATTTGTTGTACCTATTTTTAGCTGCCTTTAAGCATTTAATGAAGGTATACTATCTATTCTTATTGTTTAATACAACATAATAACCATTATGTGATATTCAAACCGCTGCTGAAATGTAGCGGTTTTTCTTTTTATATAATGAGTCGCATATTTTCCATACGGCGCTGATGTTCGGCACCGGTTGTGATGATATAAATGCGAGTTGTATTAATATTGGAGTGACCGAGAATATCTGCTAACTTTGCAATATCTTTTTCAATGCCGTAGAAGGTTCGTGCAAAGAGATGTCTAAGATTATGCGGAAACACCTTTTGAGGTGAAACGCCTGCCTGCTCGCACAGACTCTTCATTTCTCTCCAAATATTACTACGGTCAAGCGGTTTACCGCTTTTGGTCACAAAAATGATTCCGGAGTTTATTTTCTGTTCTGTAGCATATCGAAGCAGTTTTTTCCGCAGGGCACTGACAATAAATATCTTTCTTGTTTTTCCCTTGCAGGATACAATTGCTTCTCCTTTGCGCACAGCCTCCACCGTAATACTTTGCAATTCACTGACACGAATGCCTGTCCCGCAAATCGTTTGAACGACGAGGGAAAGCCGTTCGTTTTTCTTTTGTTCAGCTGTCCTTACAAGAGCCGTGTATTCCGCTTTGGAAAGTTCCTTGTCCTCGGAACAGTACGTTTCTTTTTGCACTTTAAATTGCTTTACACAAAGATCGTGCCAGCCGAGAAATCGGAAAAAGGAATTGAGAGCCGCCAACATAGAGTTTGCACTTCTGATAGCGTAGGTTTGTTCCAAGGATGTCTTGTATTCCAATACAAGAGGCTTATCCAAGGGCTTGTCTGTAGCATATTCGACAAATAGGTGTATATCTCGCATATACTTTTCGATAGTAGCGGTTGCTTTTTCATTCTCGATTAAATGATTCTTGAACGAGTTTATTGTTTGATTGGTAATAATTCTTTTTTTCATACCAAAACCTCCATTTCATATCTTTATTTTACTATTATTTTGCACTTTAACCATCAAGTTAAACATCAGATGCAAAACGGAGTTTGGGCATATTAAATTTTTCAGAGCGTATTGAGATTTACTTATCTAAAATATTGATTACCGGAATACCTTTTCGTCGTGCATAAACTATGGTGTTTTTCGTCCCACTTGGACTGCCGTCCCATACGGCAATTACTGTTAAGTTAACAACCCCGCCTCTGCAAATCGCAAAGACGGGGTTGTGTTATATTCTAATCTCACAATGTTTAATCTGCAATTATTTAATTGCTTGATAACGTTTAATTACAAAATCAACAATTACTTGAGATTTAACCTTCATATTAAGTTTGCTAATAACCTTTTTAATCATCTGTTCTGTGACTTTTGGCAAGTGTTCTTTATATTCAGGATATTTTTCCATTAATTCATTAAACAGCGTGATTAACAGGTCGTTTGCAGATTTGCTTGTTGGATAACCGCGGGCGATAAGTGCCATATTGTTATCAAAATTTGGTGCAAGGCCTAAAAGTTCACCTGACTTAGCATCACGCATTAAACCGAAGTTTCCTGTGTGTCTATCGGGGTTGGCGGTGATGGTATCAAGAAAAATCATTTTAATATAATCAGAAATTGCCTTAGGACAAAGTTCCTTTAGCTTTTCAACAACCTTGATATAATCTTCCTCATCACCCATAAAGGATGAAGCCGGTTCAAATATGACCTTTGCCGAATCAGTAAAATCAAGCGATTTAACGCATTTATCACCTTTTTCATAATGAGCCATATTCATCTGGAGTGCTTTACCAAGTTCATATACAAAAAGCTCTGAGAATTGCTCTTTTTGGTTAGCAGATTTATAAATCCACCATTTTCCGTCTTTGAGTTTCCAACACTTTTCAAAGCTACCGATATTAGTGAGCTCTGGTGTTTTAGTATCCTTACGCTTTGCGGCAGAGTTGAAACTCGAATAAAGTCCTCGTAGTGCCAGATTGGAGAAATAGTCTTTATTAAAGCGAACATCTTCATATTTTAAATCGCTGCCGATTGCCCTAACCCAATAGGTGTCGGTAATGGTTGCGGCATTAACGTAAAGTACTGTTGAAACATCATCTTTTTCAGCAAGGCGTAAAGCCTTTTTAAGAAGCCGTGAGTTTGCTCTATGCGAGTCAATAGCCCTTGTTTCGAGCCAAGATTTTGCATCACTTACACGCTTTAAATATAAAGGCAACAAATCATTATTTAAAACTTTAAGCTCGTTATCTTTCCAAACAGCGACAACTGTATCGCGACTCAAAATTTCAAAATCCTTCATAAACTTTTTCTCCTTTCTTCATTTTTAATATATTATACACGATTTTAAATTAAAATTCAACTGCAAAGCATTTTATTATTTTGAAATGGCGAAAACCCGCTTAAACAACGGGTTTTCGGGATGTTTTATATTGTATTTTCACGGCAGTTTTGGACCTAATGTGTAGTATTAGTTAACCCGCCGTGGCCTGCATCTATTATGATTGTTTGGTTGGTATGTTTAGGCTTATAAAAATTATCTGTTTTAAGTACGTGAACCATTGCCGCCGAAAGCATTATTGCCGAGGCAAGTAGAAGCACAAAGCAAAGTGTAATAAGGCGCAGGGCAAGAATTGAACGGCCGTTTTTTGTTAAAATAAATCTTGGCAAACGCATTGTTTAAAACTATACAATTTTGCGTTTATCTGCCGAACCAACACCCACAATACCGCCTATTGCGGAGGCAGTGACAAAAATAATTAGTCTAATAATGGTTGAGACGCCGGGGGCAGATGCGAATGCCGCCATACCAATAATTGTAAAAATCAAAAAAAGAACAAACCCACATAAAGCGCCAATTATAAGACCATTTTTGCCTGTTGATTTTGCTGTAGAAAGCCCTGCTAGAAAGGCGCCTATCGCAATAGCAATACAAGCAATAGCGGGACAGGCGGAAAGCGGTATAATTCCAGATGCTAAAATAAGTGCCAATAAAACAAATAAAATTAAAATTACCGCAAGTCCCAAAAGCCCACCTTTTAGGAGTGGTCTGAAAAAGATAGATATATTCGAATCGGCATCTCTACGGATATCTTTCATAAAAAATCCTCCAAAACAATATTACTATATAATAATATTGCTTTAGAGGAAAGGTTATTACAAAAAGGTTTATTTATCGTCGGTTTCGTCGTGAACGGTTAAGTTCTGTTGAATAGCAGAGCGAAGTATTTTTTGCTTTGAACGGTCAACAACCGATTCAATAACTACAGAATCCTCTTTAACAGAAATTACGCGACCATAAAAACCACCGATTGTCATAATCTCGTCACCGGGTTGGAGATTATCGCGCATTTTTGCTTCCTCTTTTTGTTTTTTCTTCTGTGGACGAATCATAAAGAAGTAGAGAACACCAAACATTAAAACCAACATAATAAGGGTTGGCCACATACTTTGGGTTTGTTGTGTGCCGCCGTTTGTGGCAGTAGCAAGTAAAGCTGAAAAATTCATATTATTATATCCTCCTTGTGCCTTAAACACTAATATACTTAAACATTATAACTTATTTAGGTTTGCTTTGCAAGATAATTTTAAATTCTGCGACCATATTTAACAGTTTTTTCATTTTTGAATTCTTCAAACCTATCCTCATCAAGAGCTAAGCGGATATCCTCCATAAGATTGTTGTAAAAGAAAAGGTTATGAATTACCGAAAGTCTATGGTATAAGAGTTCGGAGCTTTTTAATAGATGCCTTAGATATGCCCTTGAGTGATTGCGACAGGTTGGGCAATCACATTCAGAGTCAATGGGGGAAAGGTCGTTTTTATATTTTTCATTGTTAAGGTTTATGATTCCTTCGCTTGTAAAAAGGTGACCGTGCCTTGCATTACGGCTTGGCATTACGCAGTCAAAAAGGTCAACTCCGCGCGAGACCGCCTCGATTATATTAACAGGGGTTCCAACACCCATTAAATAGCGAATTTTATTTTTTGGCATAAAGGGTTCAACCGACTCAATAACTCGATACATATCCTCGGTCGGCTCACCAACGGCAAGTCCGCCAATGGCATAGCCATCTAAATCAAGCTCGGCAATTTCCTTCATATGCTCAATTCTTAAATCGTCATAGGTGCAGCCTTGGTTTATACCAAAAAGAAGTTGGTTTTTGTTAATTGTGGTTTCTAAACTGTTAAGCCTAGCCATTTCGTTTTTGCAACGCATAAGCCAACGTGTTGTTCGTTTGCAGGACTCTTTTGCGTAACCCAACTCGGCGGGATTTTCAACACATTCATCAAACGCCATTGCAATTGTTGATGCAAGGTTTGACTGAATTTGCATACTCTCCTCAGGGCCCATAAAAATCTTTTTGCCGTCAATGTGGGACTGAAAGGTTACACCCTCCTCGGTGATTTTGCGAAGTGAGGAAAGCGAAAAGACCTGAAACCCACCACTATCTGTTAAAATAGGACCGTTCCAACCTGTGAATTTATGAAGTCCTCCAAGCTCGTGAATAAGCTTGTCACCCGGTCTTAAATGCAAATGATATGTGTTTGATAGCATAACCTGACAACGAACCTCATTATTCAGGTCGATTGCTGATACGCCACCCTTTATGGCGGCAGCAGTTGCCACATTCATAAAAGCGGGTGTTTGAATGGTGCCATGAACGGTTTTAAATTCGCCTCTGCGGGCGGTACCATTTTGTTTTAAAAGTTTATACATATTTTCTCCTTATCGGCGTGTGTTCTTTTAAACTATAAACATTGCGTCACCGAAACTAAAAAACCTATATTTCTCATCAACGGCGGTTTTGTATGCGTTCATAGTATTTTCATAACCTGCAAGTGCTGAAACAAGCATTATAAGGGTGCTTTCGGGCAGATGGAAGTTTGTTATAAGGGCATCTAAACACTTAAATTTATAACCGGGATAAATAAATATATCGGTATCACCGCTACATTCACAAAGCTTGCCATTCTCATCGGCGGCACTTTCAATCGTGCGGCAGGAGGTTGTACCAACGCAAATAACTCTGCCACCATTTTCTTTTGTTTCGCTTATCAAATCGGCAGTTTCCTTTGGAACGTGATAATGTTCGCTGTGCATTTTATGCTCTAGGATATTATCAACCTTTAC
Organism: Acutalibacteraceae bacterium; assembly: GCA_045577495.1. Classification (GTDB taxonomy): domain Bacteria; phylum Bacillota; class Clostridia; order Oscillospirales; family Acutalibacteraceae; genus UMGS1279. Next base: position 3,923 of record JAZNIK010000046.1, on the reverse strand, counting down.
GGGACGGAAGGTGCCAAGTCCAACGTGCAAGGTGACATATGCAATGTTGATTCCTTTTTCTTTAAGTTCGCTCAGCATCTCCTTGGTAAAATGTAGCCCCGCAGTTGGTGCGGCGGCAGAGCCAAGCTCTTTTGAATAAACTGTTTGGTATCTGTTCTTATCTTTTAATTCTTCCTTAATGTAGTGGGGGAGCGGCATATTGCCAACCTCATTAAGTAGGGCATAAAATTCACCTTTAAACTTAAATTTAAGTATGCGGTTGCCGTCGGGCAAAACATCTATAACCTCACCCGAAAGACTTTTAGAAAAGGTGAAACTAGCCCCTGTTTTTGCCTTTTTTCCGGGACCTGCAATACACTCCCAATCGGTGTCGTTTTTCCTTTTGAGCAAAACAAACTCAACCTGTGAGCCCGTATCGGTTCTGGTGCCGAAAATTCTTGCGGGTAAAACCTTTGTATCGTTTAGCACCAAAAGGTCACCTTTTTTTAGCCAATCAAATAATGATGAGAATTTTGTGTGGGTGATGTTACCGCTCGCACGCTCTAAAACCATAAGCCTTGATGCATCGCGTGGCTCGATTGGGGTTTGAGCAATAAGATCCTCGGGTAAATCATAGAAAAAATCGCTTTTTTTCATATAAAAAATATCATCCTATCAATGCAAAATGTATAAAAATAAAAGGTCAATACCAAGCAAATTTTATCGTTTTCACGTTTTAGTGGTTTGATGAATAATATATGTTTGACAAACCCTTTATATTTTGATATTATTATATAAGATAAAATCAGTATAGTATTGCGGTTTTGCAGAATATATTATATAGCAAAACAACAAGTTATTCAACTGTTTTTTAAATCTTCTAAAAGGTAGTGGTTAAAATGAAGAAATATAAAGTAGGTATTATCGGTGCAACAGGTATGGTAGGTCAACGTTTTGCCTTGTTACTTGCAGACCATCCTTGGTTTGATGTTTGCTTGCTTGCGGCAAGTCCTCGTTCAAAGGGTAAAAAATATGCAGACGCTGTTGATGGCCGTTGGGCTATGAAAGAGCCTATTCCCGAAAAGTTTAAAGATATGGTTATTTATAGCGCAACAGAGGATATTGAGGAGATTACCTCAAAGGTTGATTTTGTTTTTTGCGCAGTAGATATGAAGAAGGATGAAATCCGCGCATTAGAGGAGGAATATGCACGTCACGAGTGCCCTGTTATTTCTAACAATAGCGCTCACCGTGGCACTGAGGATGTTCCAATGATTGTTCCCGAGCTTAACCCCGAGCATGCAGAGATTATTTATGCTCAGCGTAAGCGCCTTGGCACAAAGCGTGGCTTTATAGCAGTAAAATCAAACTGCTCACTTCAAAGCTATGTACCCGCATTGTTCCCACTATCTGATTATGGTGTTAAAAAGGTATTGGTATGTACTTATCAGGCAATTTCTGGTGCAGGTAAAACCTTTGACCGTTGGCCTGAAATTATTGATAATGTTATACCTTACATTGGCGGCGAGGAGGAAAAATCCGAGCAAGAGCCTTTAAAAATTTGGGGTAAGGTAGAGGGCGATAAGATTGTTAACGCAACCTCTCCCGAATTTACTGCTCAGTGCCTTAGAGTGCCCGTTTCAGACGGACATATGGCGGCAGTTTTTGTAACCTTTGAAAACAAGCCCGAAAAGGAAGAGATTTTAAAACGTTGGCAAGAATTTAGCGGCGAGCCTCAGGCACTTAATCTGCCTCACGCTCCCAAGCAGTTCTTGAATTATTATGAAGAAAACGATATGCCTCAAACCAAACTTTGCCGCGACCTTGAGGGCGGTATGGCAGTTTCGGTTGGTCGTCTTCGCGAGGATAGTCAGTATGACTATAAATTTGTTTGCGTATCCCATAACACACTTCGCGGTGCGGCAGGTGGCGCAGTTTTGATGGCAGAACTTCTTGCTGCTAAGGGATATCTTGATTAGCCAAAACATTTAAACTTGAACCAGCCTAAAAGGGCGGTTTTTAGATGTCTTTCGGCTCATTCGCACACATAGGCGTTAGCCTTATGTGCTTGTCTTCACCAAAATCCATACAAAAAATCGCACCTTTTAGGTCGCAGAATTTTGTAAATAAAGAATTTTTTGATGTGCGAGGCAAAAACGCAGTAAATCCTAACGGATTTACGAGTATTTTAACAACGCCACAGCAGAAAATACTTGTTTCAAAATCTGATTCAAGTTTAAATGCTTTGGCTAAACTATTCATTTGTTTTGCTCCAAGGAGGAGATAGAGTATGAAAAAACTAATATTTGAAGGTTGCGCAACCGCATTGGTTACACCTATGTTTGCTGATGGCTCTATTAACGAAAAAGCTTTTAGAAAATTAGTTGATGAGCAAATAGAAAAAGGTGTTGATGCTCTTGTTGTGTGCGGCACAACGGGTGAGTCATCAACCTTAGACCATAAGGAGCATACTCTTGCTATAAAAATAGTTGTAGAGCAGGCAGCAGGCCGCGTACCTGTTATTGCAGGTACAGGTAGTAATGATACCAATTATGCAGTTAAACTTTGTAAAGAGGCTGTTGAACTCGGTGCAGATGCACTTTTAATGGTAACTCCATACTACAATAAAACCTCTCAAGCGGGTTTGATTGCACATTACACATATGTTGCAGACAGAGTAGATGCACCTATTATTGTTTATAATGTTCCGTCAAGAACAGGTGTTAACATAAAGCCCGAAACCTATAAAGAACTTGCAAAGCATCCAAATATCGTTGCCGCAAAAGAGGCAAATGGCGATATTTCCTCTGTTTTAAAAACAGTTAGTCTTTGCGGTGATGAGCTTACCATTTATTCAGGTAATGATGACCAAACCGTTCCAATCATGGCACTTGGCGGAAAGGGTGTTATTTCGGTTGCATCTAACGTTATTCCTACTGAGATGCATCAAATGACAGAGGCTTGTCTAAAGGGTGATTTTAAAAAGGCAACCGAGATTAGTATTAAATATTCCGATTTAATGGACGGTATGTTTATGGATGTTAACCCAATTCCCGTTAAAGAGGCTATGAATATGATGGAAATGGAAATGGGCGAGTGTAGATTGCCACTTGTATCTATGAGCGATGCACAAAAAGCCAAACTTAAAGAAATTTTAAAATCGGCAAAGGTTATATAAAAAATTAAGGACGGTAAAAAATGCTAAGAATAATCTTAAGCGGATGTAACGGTAAGATGGGTCGCGTTATTACCGATATTATAACAAAAAAAGACGATGTTGACATAGTAGCGGGTGTGGATTTGGATATTTCGCAAAACGGTCCTTATCCTGTTTTCAAATCATTTGAGGATATTACTGTTGGGGCAGATGTAATAATTGATTTTTCCAACCCTGCTGTACTTAGTGATTTGCTTAGCTACGCTAAAGAGAAAAAACTTGCGGCGGTTATTGCAACAACCGGTTTTAGTGATGAGCAAATTCGTTTAATTTATTCTGCCGGAGCAGAAATACCCGTATTTTTCTCGTTTAATATGTCGCTTGGCATAAATTTGTTAGCAGAGCTTTCCAGAAAAGCGGCATCTATTTTGGGTGGCTTTGATATTGAAATAATTGAAAAGCATCACAACCAAAAAATTGATGCACCGAGCGGTACTGCTATTTTACTCGCTAATGAAATCAACGATGAGCTTAAAGGCAAAATGACCTATGAGTATGACCGTCACTCCAAACGCGAAAAAAGAACCGAAACCGAAATCGGTATTCACGCGGTTAGGGGAGGCACCATTGTTGGTGAGCATGAGATTATTTTTGCGGGTCGCGATGAGATAATAACACTATCTCACTCTGCTCGTTCAAAAGAAGTTTTTGCAGTTGGTGCAGTTAATGCCGCCGAGTTTTTAAATGGTAAGCCAAATGGCATATATAGTATGAAAGAACTTGTGGC
>JAZNIK010000045.1:0-4244 GCA_045577495.1 Acutalibacteraceae bacterium | reverse complement strand
ACTGCCGCCGCGATAATAAATAGTGAGGTAAAGCCGTCTGCTAAAAAAGTAAAAACTAATAGTGCTATCATTTGCACAATTTTAAAGCGCGGGTCCATTTTATGAATCGGAGAAATGGCAGAAAAATACTGACCAAAGGTAAAATCTTTAAGCATTTATTTCACCCCGATTCAAAGCATCAACAATCGATTTTACTGCATCTTCAACAGTAAAAGCATCCGTTTTAATATTAACGCCCTTTTCTTTAAGAGAAAGCAAGATTTTTGTTACCATTGGAACATCAAGTCCCATCTTTTTGAGTTCATCAGCCCTTGCAAAAACCTCTGAAACCGCGCCGAACATTTTAACCTTGCCCTCGCTCATAACAAGCAATTTATCACACAAAACAGCTAAATCCTCCATACTGTGCGATACAATAATAACTGCCGCGTTTGTTCTTTGTTGATATTCCTTAACCGCTTTAAAAAGCATCTCTCTGCCTTTTGGGTCCAAGCCAGCGGTTGGTTCATCCAACACTAAAACTTGTGGTTGGATTGCCAAAATACCTGCCAAAGCTACACGCCTTTTTTCGCCACCAGATATATCAAATGGAGATTTATTCAAATGCCCCTCGTTGAGACCTAAAAGGTTTGCATAGGTTTTAACTCTAAGGTTGATTTCTTCATCAGAAAGCCCCATATTTTTAGGGCCATATGCGATATCCTTATATACCGTTTCTTCAAACAGTTGATACTCGGGATACTGAAAAACCAAACCCACTTTAAAGCGTTTTTCATAAACGTTTTTTGTGTTCTGCCAAAAATCCTCTTTATTTAAAAAGACAGTACCACTATTTGGCTTTATCAGTCCGTTAAGGGTTTGCAAAAGGGTAGACTTTCCCGACCCTGTATGACCGATAATTCCAAGCGTTTCACCACTATTTATAGAAAAACTAACATTTTCTATCGTAGCGTGGCGGATTGATGAGACTTGCGGATAGGTATAAGAAACTTTTTCGGTTTTAATAATACTCATTTTGCACCCTCCTTAAATAAAGAGGAGTATAAATCTTCTGCAACGGCATCACAAGATATTGCATGTGATTTAAAATTATAACCCATATTGCTTAGTTTAGAAATAAGCTCGGTTGATTGAGGCAGAGCAAGTGATGCCGACTCAATCAAATCAATATTAGAAAAAACCTCTTTTGGTGTTCCATCAGCGACGATTGAACCTTTATTCATAACCAAAACTCTATCTGCATTTTCTGCCTCATCCATAAAATGAGTAATTAAAACAACCGTCATTCCCTTTTTTTGATTAAGTTCAGTTATTGTTTTTAATACCTCTTTACGACCAACAGGGTCAAGCATAGCCGTAGGTTCATCTAAAATGATACATTCCGGCTCCATCGCCAAAACTCCCGCAATAGCCACCCTTTGCTTTTGACCGCCCGAGAGTTTATAGGGTGCCGCTAGTCTAAATTCGCTCATTCCAACCGACTTTAAAGCATTGTCAACCCTTTTTCTGATTTCGGCGGGTTCAACGCCTAAATTCTCAGGGCCAAACGCAACATCTTCTTCAACGATTGAACAAATTATCTGATTATCGGGGTTTTGAAATACTAGTCCAACCTTTCGCCTAACCTCAAAATCTTTATCTTGGTCTAGGGTGTTAATTCCATCAACTAGTACTTCGCCACTATTTGGCTTTAACATACCATTCATAAGCTTTGCCAATGTTGATTTGCCCGAACCGTTATGACCTAAAACAACAACAAAACTACCCTTTTGAACAGACAAATTTATGTCCTTCAAAACAGCATTTTCACCTACTTCGTCAGAGTCATATTGAAATGTTAAATTTTTAATTTCAATTAAGTTTTGCATTGTTTTATTTCATCTTCCAAACTGTTGTGTTGCCCGCAGGCATAATTAAATTTCGCTTTGTGACCTTAAGACCAATTTCATCGGTAAAGAACTCGCCCTTACCCTTTGAAACATACTCTTGCACCATATAATTTAAAACTGTGGAGGATAATCCCGCAGTATATGTATTTAATAAGAAAAACAAAGGTTTGTCGCTAATTATTTTAGAAACAAGACTTAAAAGCTCCTCTAGATTGTTTTCAAGCTTCCACACCTCGCCGTTTGGTCCTCTACCGTATGACGGTGGGTCCATAACAATTCCGTCATACTTATTACCACGGCGGATTTCTCTTTCAACGAATTTCTTGCAATCATCAACAAGCCATCTGACAGGCTTATCTGCTAATCCGGAGCATACCGAATTTTCCTTTGCCCATGATACCATTCCTTTAGAGGCGTCAACATGTGTAACGGATGCCCCCGCCTCTAAACAGGCTAGGGTTGCACCGCCTGTATAGGCAAATAAATTCAGTACCTTGATAGGTCGGTTGGCAGTTTTAATCAAATCGCTCATCAACTGCCAATTAACCGCCTGTTCAGGAAATAGGCCTGTATGCTTAAAGCCCATAGGCTTTAAATTGAATTTTAAAGCATTATAATTGATGCTCCAAACATCAGGAACCTTTTTTAAAACCTCCCAATAACCGCCGCCCGAATTACTGCGATGGTATACTGCATCGGCTCTGTTCCACAATTTATCGTCTTGGGGCAAGTCCCAAATAGCCTGAGGGTCGGGACGCACTAAATAAACGTCACCCCAACGCTCAAGCCGTTTACAACGATTTACATCAATCAATTCATAATCTTTAAAATCCTTAGAAAATCTCATTATGCCTTACTCTCAATCACTGCCGCAACCTCTTTTGCCATTGCGGCTATTTCTTTTATATTTTTACCTTCAAGCATTACCCTGATTAACGGCTCTGTGCCCGATGCACGAACCAAAATTCTACCGTTTTCGCCAAGTCTTTCGGTTACCGAATCGATAGACTTTTTAATTTCAGCATCGGTTTTAAGCGCCGCCTTCATTTCGGGTGTTGCTTTAACGTTTATCATAGTTTGAGGAAAAACCTGCATTACTTTAGCAAGTTCAGATGCTTTTTTGCCTGTTCTTGCTATAATTGATGCAAACTGAACACCTGTTAACTGACCATCACCTGTTGTAGCAAAATCACGGAAAATAATATGGCCTGATTGTTCGCCGCCAATGGAATAATCGTTTTTAATCATTTCCTCTAAAACGTAGCGGTCGCCAACACTTGTTTCGGCAACATTTATACCATTTTCCCTTGCAAAAAGTTTAAAGCCAATATTGCTCATTACTGTTACAACAGCGGTATTGCCTTTTAAAACTCCGCGTTCTTTCATATCCTTAGCAAAAACAGAGATTAAAATATCGCCATCAATTAGATTACCATTTTCATCTACCGCAAGGCATCTGTCACTATCACCATCAAAAGCAAGACCCAAATCCATCTTGTGACCATTAACATAGTCGATAAGGCCATCCATATGGGTTGAACCACAATTAGCATTGATGTTAACTCCATCTGGATTAGCGTGCATAATATGGCACTCAGCACCAAGACCTGTAAATATTTTTTCTGCGGTATATGATGCAGAACCATTTGAACAGTCGAGAGCGATTTTCATACCATCTAATCTTGTGTTGGTTGTTGAAAGTATATGCTCGATATATTTTTCAACGTAATCGTTACGATTGAAAACATTGCCAACATCGCCACCAAGAGCTAGTTTAACGGGTGACATATCATCTAAAACTAGTTTTTCAATTTCTTCCTCAATAGCATCGGGTAGTTTAAAACCATTGTTATTAAAGAGTTTAATACCGTTATATTCGCAAGGGTTGTGTGATGCCGAAATCATAACACCTGCATCTGCACCGCAGTCACCGATTAAAAAGGCAACGGCGGGTGTTGGTACAAAACCTGCCAACACAACATCTGCACCAACAGAGCAAAGACCCGCAGCCAAAGCCATCTCAAGCATATTTGAGGATGCTCTGGTATCTTTACCGATAAGCACCTTAGGTCTTTTTACCTTCTCATTTGCAAGAACAAACGCCGCAGCGCGACCAATGTTCATAGCGAGTTCGCAAGTAAGCTCTGAGTTTGCAATACCTCTTGCTCCATCTGTTCCAAAAAGTCTTCCCATAATAATTTCCTCCTAAATATATTCCCAAAAAATTTAAAGCAGGCTTTGTTGACCTGTTTTATTTATCCCTAAATGCATATAGGCTGAATCGGTAACGCATCTTCCCCTACTTGTGCGCATCAAAAAACCTATCTGCATTAAATAAGGCTCATAAACATCTTC
>JAZNIK010000044.1:0-2747 GCA_045577495.1 Acutalibacteraceae bacterium | reverse complement strand
GTAAGAGGACGGATTTTTGTTTGCATTATTATCTATTTCTTATTATCTCGTATCTAATATTGATTACACTTGCCTTAAACATAATCATCGGCAGTAAAACAGTCTTGCTAATTGAAATTTCACCAAAAAACGTTTCTTTTTTACCTACCTGCTTGGTTAAAAATTAGAAAATCTGTTTTTTTGTCGAAAACACTTGTATTTATGTTATCTTCATATTATAATAATTAAAACTTAATATTTTCTAGATGATGTTTGTGGGAAATTGCTTTGCAGCCGAAGGAGTAACGCTCTCAGGTGTCCTAATGGATGAGGACCGCAAACTGATAGAACTTTGGAGAATCCCAGTTTTTTGGGTGCCGAAGGAGTAACGCTCTCAGGCAAAAGGACAAAGTTATTAAACTGCCTCTTTAAAAGGCGTTTTTTATGTTTTGTTTTTTTGTCGGATTATGCGGATGCGTAATCCGATTTTTAATTTTTTAAAATTTTATTTAAGGAGATGTCAAAATGAATATTCTTGACAAAATTGCCGAATTCAATAGTGTCATAAACGGTATTGTTTGGGGCCCGTTTGGTCTTGCACTTTTGATAGGTACTGGTATTATCGTTACCTTCTGCACTAAATTTTTCCAAATCGGCCGACTTGGCACTTGGTGGAAAAATACAATTGGTAGCATGTTTACCAAAGAGGTTTTAAAACACCGTAAAGAAAAGGGTACAATTTCTCCTTTTCAGGCTCTTTGTACAGCACTTGCCGCTACAGTCGGTACAGGTAACATTGCTGGTGTTGCCGCTGCTATCTGCATTGGTGGCGCAGGCGCAGTTTTTTGGATGTGGATTGCCGCTTTCTTTGGCATGATGACAAACTACGCTGAAAATGCACTCGGTATCTATTTCCGCCGTAAAAACTCACAAAATGAGTGGTCGGGTGGCGCTATGTACTATCTTCGCGATGGTCTTGGCAAAAAGAAAAACTGCGGATTTATAGGTAAAGTTCTTGCAGTTCTTTTCTGTATATTTGCTATGCTTGCATCTTTTGGTATTGGTAGCATGGGTCAGGTTAACAAAATTGTTGCTAATGTTTCAGCAGCATTTGATGTTTCTGCTTTGTCATCAATAAATTTATTTGGCAATGTTTCTCTCTATGAAATTCTTTTAGGCGTTGCAATTATGACTCTTACCGCTATTATCACTCTTGGTGGTGTTAAGCGTATCGCAAATGTTGCCGAAAAGATTGTTCCTTTTATGGTTGTTTTATTTGTTGCAGGTAGCCTTGTTATTATTGCTATTAACCACGATGCTATTATCCCTGCATTTAAGGCTATTTTTGTTAATGCATTCAAACCCGAATCATTCGTTGGTGGTGGTATTGGTGGTATTATTGTTGCTATGACCAACGGTTTCAAACGCGGTGTTTTTTCAAACGAAGCAGGTCTTGGTTCATCAGTTATGGTTCACTCCAACTCAAGCATAAAAGAACCCGTAAAACAGGGCATGTGGGGTATATTTGAGGTGTTTGCAGATACAATGATTGTTTGCACAATGACCGCTCTTGTTGTACTTACCTCAGGCGGTCTCAATGGTGGCGTATTCAATGCAACAACCGGAGAGGTTGCTCAAGGTTTATCTGACGCAACACTTGTAGGTGGTGCATTTAACGAGGTTTTTCCTTGGTTTAACATTGGTCAACGTTTTGTTGCTATTGCAATGTTCTTGTTTGCTTTCACAACTGTTCTTGGTTGGTCACACTATGGTTCAAAAGCTTGGGAATATCTATTTGGCGCAAAAACAACCTATATCTTTAGGATAATCCATGTTTGCACAGTTATTTTTGGCGCTGTACTTACTTCTTCACTCGCTTGGGATATTTCTGATACATTTAACGGACTTATGATGATTCCTAACCTTATTGGTGTTCTGTTTATGTTGCCTCTTGTAGTTAAAATCACAAAGAACTATATCGACCGTAAAATTAAAAATAAGGATGTTAAACCTATTCTTTCTTATGACCCTGAAATTCAAGCAGAGGCAGAGGCCGCTGTATTAAACGGCGAAGACTAATTTCTTAAGTTTGTTCATAGTAAAAGACCGATTAAGTTTTATGCTTAATCGGTCTTTTTGTGTTGACTTTTTTTAAAAAAATAGTATCCTATAATTGTAGATAAAAGAGGTGTATACTATGGCAGAAGATATATTAAATCTATTTAATAATTGCACCCTATGTCCCAGAGAATGTAAGGTTAACAGAACAAAGGGTGAATTGGGTTTTTGTGGTGCTGTGAATAAAGCTCAAGTAAACCGCATTGATTTGCATTTTATGGAGGAGCCAATTATATCAGGCAAAAACGGTTCAGGAACAGTATTTTTCACCCACTGCACCTTGGGTTGTGTTTATTGCCAAAACTTTAAAATAAGCCGTAAAAATTCTGTTGGAAAATTTTTAACCGATAATGAACTTGCGAATAAATTTATAAAACTTCAAAGTATGGGTGCACACAACATAAACCTTGTTTCACCTACCCACTATATGCCTATAATCTACAACGCCTGTTTGTTGGCGAGAAAACAAGGGTTGACTATCCCCTTTGTTTATAACACAAGCGGTTTTGAAAAGGCAGAAAACATAGAACTTTTAAAAAAGGTTATTGATATATTTTTAACCGATTTAAAATATATCAGCCCATATTTATCTAAACGCTATTCTCAAAACGAAAACTATTCAGATTATGCTCTAGAGGCTATCGATAAAA
>JAZNIK010000043.1:0-18948 GCA_045577495.1 Acutalibacteraceae bacterium | reverse complement strand
TTATACAAAATATTCATTTTGTATAATTCGCTATTAAATAAAAATAAGCCAAACGGCTATCGTTTGCGAATTACTTCCCCACAAAACCGAATGACAAAAAATCGCAATGTGCGGCAAAAGAATCGTTTTCCCAATATTTGCCGCCTACAAAATGTCCGTTTTGTTCAATTCGAGCAAAATTTTTGCAGGTCGATAATTCCCCTTTAAAGCATTATACAAAACCACCTCCAACAAAAAGATAATAACACCGTAAAAAGATTATGTCAATAAAAAAATAGCAGAGTCCAAATAAACGGACTTTGCTATTATATTTTATCAGAAAGCGCATATAAAAGTGTAGTTTCCAACTTTTTATGCCCTAATCGTTTTTGAGTTTTTTCCAAACTGCCAACCCTACTATAAAACCTAACCGCGAAATATTTTCTAAAAGTATGCGGTGAAATATGCTCACTCAGACCGAGCAAAGCGGCAGATTTTTTTATGTCTAAAAAAACCGCTTGCCGCGTTCTGTGTTTTGTCTTGTCAAACCTATGAGGAAACAAAAATTTTGACTTATTATTTTTTGAAAATCGCAAAAGTTCACGAAGTAATTTTTTGCCAATATAAACCCGCTTATGATATCCAGTTTTTTCCTCAACAACAGTTATACGTTCTTTGAGTTTTGCTTTTTCAATAGCAAGACAATCCCCTATTCTAAGCCCCGTTTGCATTGAAATTTTACAAGCCAAAACATTTGGTCTTTGCATGTAACAAAAAAGCCGAGAAATTTCCTCAAAACCTAGATATTGAGAACGCATTAAATAAAACCACTTAACAAACCTGAAAATGTTAAATCAAAAAAATATAAAAATCGCGAAGGAGTCATATAATCACCAATCGAATTATATTCCCTCTATTGTAAATGAGTCACCCTCATAGAAAAGCCAAACGCTAACCGACATAGGATTGTTCTCGTCAACTACTTCCTCTAAATCGTCAATACCAATAGCATAAAACCAATCTTTAAAAATGCCATAATTTTGAGTAAGTCTCCGATTAAAAAGCGCCTTATGTAAAACCTCAATAGTTTCAATATCAATATTGTCGGTAAAAGGTTTAACGGCATATTTTGCAACCTCAGCAATAGCGGCGCAATTATCGGTGACTTTACCCATAAAAACTTGAACATTTTTAACGCCTGTAAGCGCAGACCAAACAGTTCTTAAATCGTCATATTTTACATAACTTCGGCTTGTAAAATAACTTTTACGAACCGCAACCAAACAATGTAAATGTGGGTGAAAAGCGTTTTGGTTTTCTATGTCAACGCTTTCGTTACGAGTAACTTCAAGCGCACGAAAAACACCGCGAAAAGATTTCGCGATTTTTTGTCGCAATTCTTTTGCGCCGGGAATAGAATTACATGCGGCGCGAGTATGGATATCGTCGCTTTTGCGAAAAAGCAAACTGCTTTTTTTATAAAGAAAATCAATAGTTTTATTCAAATCAGAACCCGCGCAATTTGGAAGAGTTAAAACAATATGCAAAAATGCAAAGCCTTGCTTTGTCGCGAGTTGATACACCTCACTCATGCAAGCATAGGTTTTTAAAGAACGCCTGCGTTGACAATTAGGACAAAGCCTCTGTCTGCAAAAATTCGCGGCAGTAACTTTGTAGCCGTCAGAATTTTCATTTTCAGAAAGACCAATAGTAGTACCACAATCAAGCATTTTTTGGCCGCGTATTTTTAGCAATTCAGAGGCAAGCATAAAATTCGCAACTTGATTTGTTTTTTTCTTATATTCGTCAAAATCAGCAATTAAATCGACTATACAATTTTTTGTCATAAAAAGTGCGATAATGCTAGATAAATAAAGGGTTTTTTAAGGTTTTTAACTTTTAACAGATGTTTCTATATTATCAAGATAAGGAAGGGCGCCGCCCTTCTAAGCTTAAAAATTCAGCCTCTAGGAATAGCAACAGCTTGCCGCCGATTTGCAAGTATCACATGCCGCCGACAAAGTCAAGAGCAGCGCAGAGTCGCAAAATGCGACTCTTGACTTTGTGCCGCCATGAGATGCGCGGTAATTAAGACGGAAAGGATACAAGCGGCAACGCCCACTTTTAAAGTGTGCGCCACATTGTATCGTTCGTTCGTCGGGGATATGCACTCACGCGCATAGAGTCGCGCACCTGCCTCCAATGTCGCAATAGTTGCCTCTCCCCATTACGCATTGGATCCCCTCCTCCACAGTCGCAATTTGCTCCTGTGTCGTTTTTCCAATGCTCATAGGGAATTGCGGCAACTGCGCTCCATTGTCGTTATGGTGCTCTCCTCTGCGCTCGGCAACCCCGCTCCTCACTCGCCCGTTTTGCTCCTTAGAGCCCCCGCGGCAGTATGCCGACGGGAGTCGCAAAACAATAATTGTAGCGCGGCGGCAACAAGCCCAAGCCTCACGCGTGGCGTTGCCACGCTGGGCGCTTGTCACCTCTCTCGGCGCACTCACCCACTGCGGTGGGTTCGGCACCTGCCGCGCCTTTCGCTCCTCGGCGCCGCACTCACGCTAAAAGCGTTTCGTTAGCGGCCGTGGCGCGCGGCAGCCCCCCGCTCCGCCCGTCACTAGCGCCTAGCACATTCGGTCGGCGTCACGCAAGGGCAAGACAAGCGGCTAGCGCCGCCCTTGCGTTTTGCTCCCTCACGCGCTGTCTCCGCTCCTTCGTTTTGCTCCGCGCAGGGTGCGCGTTTCGGCTTCCGCTCGGCTCCAATCGCCGTCGCGGGTCCTCACGCGCCTAGACCTGCGCTCCACAAAACCCACGCGGGTCCCCTCAGCCGCGCAACGCTACGCTGCCTAACTCGTCCTCGTCGCAAAGCGGGGGCTTTCGCTTACTCGCCCTAAAGGGCTCGGTGCGCTCAGGTGGCGCGTTCCACGCCCCCGCTTTTGCGCGCTACGCGCGTTTTAAGCAAAAAACAAGCTTTTACCCGTCAAGCATAGCAAAAACCAAAAAACAAGCAAATCACACCCCCTCCGCCCCCGCTCAAGCGGGGGAACGCGTATCAAAGGGGTATTTCATTCGCTCTGTGCGTTTTTTGGAAAAAATACGAGAATTTATACCACTTGACAATTAAAAGCCTGTATGCTAAAATATAAGGGCGTTGACGAGGGGTGTTTTGTGTACCAAAACATTACTGACTCACCATACATCAATCCCGTGCTTGAACAGGCTGGCAACTGTCAATGTGGTGTATGTGCCTTAAAAGAACCTTTAAAAAGGTTCTTTTTTTTTGCTCACTTTTCGGCGGTCACAGTAATTTTAAAACCACTTTCGGCCATTTTAAAAACAAAATGCGCCTTGTCGGTTTTCTCTTGCCCGCTAAACTCAATAACCGAGCCCTCGAAACTATCACTTATTGTCTCGGCTACTTCAAAAAGTGCGTTAATCACTTCAAACTCACCTCGTTCAGATAAGCGCAGTAGCACTCGGTGTAGTCAAAAGATGCGCAATACTTTTTTTGATATGCTTTGCACTTTGCGGCATCATTAAAATCGTGCCTGTAAAAATGTTCTCCCGCGCTTTGTAGTTCCTTATCGTCAAAAATCGCCTCGCAAAAAATTTTGGTACCTAGCGTTTTATGAAAATAAGGGCAAACGTGATAAAAACATTCATTCGGCACTAATCAACTTCGCCGCCTAACTCGGCAAGTTTTTCGGTAAGTTTAATATTTTTTGCATATTCGCGCTCATACATAGAACGATAAATGCGGCACTCGTTAGCAATAAAAATTAAACTTTTTTCTAACTCAATTTCGGTCATAAAATAAAATCATTCCTTTGTTAAAAATAAACCATCTGCCGCGAATTAAACAAAACTCTTTCATTTTGTATAATTGGCAATATAAAAAACAGGGGTCAGTAAAAAGGTGTTATTCCCTGTTTTTTTACTAATAATATTAAATTTTTAAAGTAAAATCATATTTATTCATTTCTTAAAGCATCTATAGGATTGAGCTTAGATGCTTTTATTGCCGGATATACTCCAAATATTATTCCGCAGAATAACGCAATTAAGATTGTAATAAAAATTGTTGAAATGTTTATAGAAATATTTAGGTTAAAAAACAACATACCTAAACCTATTATCAAAAACAAGATTATTATTCCTATAACACAACCAATAACAGAAATAATTAAGGATTCAAATAAAAATTCAAAGGCTATATCCCTTTTTGTTGCGCCAATAGATTTTTTTATACCAATCTCTTTTGTTTTCTCACTAACACTTACCAACATAATTGTCATTATACCTAGTCCTGAAACAATTAAAGAAACAACGCCAATAAGTTTCATAACGGTTGAAACTATATTAAGGATGCCATTTAAACTATCCCGTTGCTTATTCAAATCCTCAATTTGAAGTTTTGAGGTATATAAATCCTTATTATTCAGTAAATTTTCAAGTCTATTTATATATAATTCTGTATCACTGTTTGAGGTGAAGTTTACTGCTATTTGCTCAATTTTTGTTGTTCCAACCTGATATTGTAATGTGGTATACGGTACATAAATTATTGTAGGTAAAAGGTCGCCAACCCAAGTTTGAAGTATGCTACTACTAGCCTCAACCAAGCCAATAACGGTATATTCCTCAGAACTTCCCCCAATAAAGATATTTATTTTTTTACCCAAAACCATTTTATTATTAAATATTTTTTCAGCGGTGTCTTGTTCAATTAAGCATACCTTGTTTTTTGAAATGATATCCGCTTTGTTTATTTTCTGACCCGAAACTACCTCTAAAGAAATTACACTCTTTGCATTTTCGTCTATACCGCAAACTAACGATTTGTTGTTCTCATCATTTTTTAAATATCCGTAAGAGGTTACTATTGGTGTTGCATTCTCTACATATTCAATCTGTTTGATTTTTTCTAACTCTTTATTTGTAAATTGCTCACTAAACTCTGCCGTAGGCCTTGAAATACTAACTCCACTTATACCTAGACTATCCAATTCCTCATTTATTAAAATTATTCCATTATCGCTTATTATGCTAATAATTAGAATAGAAAAAACACCAATAGCAATACTTAGAGAAACTAATGCAGTTCTCCCCTTTTTTTCTTTTAGTCCCTTTATACAAAGTTTAATCATCGCTATCATTTTTAACCCTCATAATTTCCTTTGAAAAACTTTCGGGGTTTTCACATATTTGCCAAGATTTGTTTAGATTTTTAACCACTACTCCCTTTTCATCTTCAAAACTTACATCGATATATTCTTTATAAGCCCAACCGTTATCTAATCTATAAACATAATATTTGCCGTTTTTTTCCTGAGCCACTGCCTCAAATGGCAAAATTGTTGCATCCTCTATTTTGTTCAAAACTATTTCTGCGGTTACTGTATAGCCTGATTTTAAGCGCGAGTTATCATCGGTAATATCCACCTCGGCATCTACTACAGTAATTTTAAAGGTTGAATAACTAGTTTGATATGCTTTTTCGGATATTGAAGTTAATTTTCCGTTTAGTTTTTCATCTCCCAAAGCGTTGCAGTGAAGTATAACACTCTGACCCTTTTCGACCCTTAAAATGTCATCCTCGCTGATTTGTATTTTTGCTTTAAATCCGCTATCTTTGTTACCTAAAATTACTCCCTTACAACTAACGCTTTCGTTAGCCTCTGCACTAATTATCGGAACTGTATAGCACTCTTTTGAAAACCTATTGGTTATATTAGGAATTTGTTGACATAAAACCGCTGCGCAAAGTCCAAATATAAGTAAAATTAAATATTTTTTCATAAAAAAACCTCCCGTCAAATATTATTCTTTGACAGGAGCCTTTTGATTATTAGCTGAATTTGTATTTTCTTTTTTTGGTAATGACATAAAAATTTTTTTCTTAATTTGAGTATGTTCAAAATGCCTTTTAAAGCATATTGCTGCCTTAAAACGAGTATCACATTTTTTGCAATATACTTTAGTATGAAACCAAGGACAAACAAATTTAAAGCCCGTTACCCGCCTTGTATTGCCTTTACAGATAGGGCAAGAAAATTTAATAGTGCTATTATCAATCAAATCGTTATTTAAATCCTTGATATAATAAGGCTTAAAAATAAGTTTTTTAAAGAACGAATCATCGCTTGTATCAATTATAAAATTATTTATAGTTTTATAATCATAACAGATTTTTAGAATTTCTGCAGCGATTAAACTATCATCTAATGCATGATGCAGATTTTCTTCATCTACCTTTATTTTTAAAAGTGTAGCAGCATTAGATAGAGAAATTTGATTTTTTTGCTCTACACCCGATAAATACAGTTTATGTTGAAAATATTTCTGCAAATCAACATACTTACCTATGGCGGCATTTTGGTAACTGTCTGTAAAGTATTGACAGTTATTATACAAAGTATAAAGGTCGGAATCACTCCATGTAAATGTTAAAGAGTCGTTACTAACCCAATTTTTATAAAGCTCTAAAGCCTTTGAAAACGGGATTCCAGACTGCATTTGTTCGTTAGTCATACCCGTTAAATTTTTAAAGCGAGTGCTAAGTCTTTTGCTTATTGCGGACTTAACAATTATACTGAATCTATCAATAATTTCAAAGTTTTCATTAAGTTTGATTGCCCCTATTTCAACAATCTCATTAACAAATCCGCCTATTTTTTTATAATAAACATCGTTCCACTCAAGGTCTAAAATAATATAATTCATAATTATCCCTTGTTTTTAGATTCTGCTTTCATACGCAGTTCTTTATTCAAAATTCTTTTGCGCAAACGTATAGATTCAGGCGTTACTTCAACAAGCTCATCATCTTTAATAAACTCTAAAGACTGCTCAAGACTTAAAACGGAATGTGGAACGAGTTTTAAAGCATCATCAGAACCTGCGGCACGCATATTTGTTGCCTGTTTTTTCTTACAAACATTACAAACAATATCTTCGTTTTTTGGGTTTTCACCGACAATCATTCCCTCATAAACAGGGCAACCTGCACCAATAAACAGTCTGCCTCTGCTTTGGGTATTAAAGAGACCATAACCGGTTGTTTCACCCGATTCGTGAACTACGATTGAACCGGTATTTCGGCTTTCAATATCGCCTTTATACTCCTCATATCCATAAAAAATATGATTCATTATACCGTTGCCGTTGGTATCGGTCAAGAACTGTGAGCGATAGCCTAACAGTCCCCTTGCGGGAATCAAAAATTCAAGATGTGACGCTCCGCCCTCGCGGGTTCCCATATTGCGAATTTCGGCTTTTCTAGTGCCAAGACGCTCCATAACGGCGCCAACATATTCCTCTGGAACCTCTATCATAAGTAGTTCAATAGGCTCTAAGAGGTTGCCGTTATCATCTCTTTTATAAATAACATTTGGAGGTGAAACTTGAAACTCATAACCCTCTCTACGCATTGTTTCGATAAGGATAGAAAGATGTAACTCTCCCCTACCTGAAACCTTGAAGGTATCGGCTGAATCTGTTTCTTCAACCCTTAAACTAACGTTTGTTTGAACCTCTTTAAACAAGCGGTCTCTAAGGTTTCTAGAAGTAACAAATTTACCTTCTTTACCCGCAAATGGTGAATTATTAACCATAAAATTCATAGCCAGTGTGGGTTCATCAATCTTAACAAATGGTAGCGGGTCGATTTTATCAAGTGCACAGGCAGTTTCACCAATATTTATATCATTGATACCTGCAACCGAAATAATTTCGCCTGCCGATGCCTTTTCAACCTCTTTTCTTCGCAATCCCTCATACACGTAAAGCTTTGAGATTTTAACGTTTTGTGTGGTATTATCGCTATGGCATAAAGCTACTGTTTGACCTAAAGATACCTCGCCACGCTCAATTCTGCCAACACCAATTCTACCTAAATATTCATCATAATCGATATTGGAAAAAAGAATTTGCAATGGACCGTTAACATCACCTTTTGGTGCATCAATTTCACTAACGATAATATCAAACAAAGGCTTTAAATTATCGGTAGTTTGGTCGGGAGAAAGTGATGCATAGCCATCACGCCCCGAAGCAAAAACAACAGGAAACTCTATTTGGTCATCATCTGCACCAAGTTCGATAAATAAATCTAAAACCTCATCAACAACCTCGATAGGTCTTGCCATAGGTCTATCAATCTTGTTAACAACAACGATAACTTTTTTGCCAAGTCCAAGAGCTTTTTTAAGCACAAAACGAGTTTGGGGCATACAGCCCTCAAAAGCGTCAACTAATAGCAAAACGCCATCAACCATCATTAAAATACGTTCTACCTCGCCACCAAAATCTGCGTGGCCCGGGGTATCAACAATATTGATTTTGTAATCACCATAGCGTACACTTGTTGTTTTGGAAAGGATTGTTATACCTCTTTCTCTTTCCAAATCGTTAGAATCCATAACACGCTCGGCAACCTGCTCATTTGTTCTAAAAGTTCCGCTTTGTTTTAATAGTTCATCAACCAAGGTAGTTTTACCGTGGTCAACGTGTGCTATGATTGCAATATTTCTTAAATTTTGTTGTGAAGTCATTTATTTTCCACTTTCCTTTAAATTATATCCACAAAGATTCGTTCTCATCACGTGCAGGACGCAACATAAGTTGCTTAACCGAATCTTTAACATTTGCACCCTTATAAAGAAGTTTGTAACACTGAGTGATAATAGGCATATCAGTGCGTGTTGATTTTGCAAGCTTATAGGCGAGTTCTGTTGCAAAATAACCCTCAACAGTACCAACCTTTTTTAAAGCCTCATTTATATCTGCGCCCTTGCCTACCAACTCGCCAAAGCGGTGATTTCGGCTATGATTTGAGGTGCAGGTAACAACTAAATCCCCAAGCCCTGTAAGACCTGCAAAGGTTCTCTCCTTTGCGCCAAGAGCAACACCAAGCCTTGCAATTTCGGTTAATCCGCGTGTGATTAAAGCCGCTTTTGTGTTATCACCCAAGCATAATCCATCACAAATTCCTGCCGCAACAGCAATAACATTTTTTAATGCTCCGCCCATCTCAACTCCAACAGTATCTTCATTATAATATACTCTTAGAGAATCGCTTGAAAATGCCTTGATAACCTTTTTAGCCGCCTTATAATTTTTAGATGAAGCAACAAGCGATGTAGGAATTCTTCTTGCAACTTCCTCAGCGTGTGAGGGTCCTGATAAAACCACAACCTCAGAATTAACTTCCTCTTTAATTACCTCAGACAAACGCCTTAACGAATTGCTTTCAAAACCTTTAGAAACATTAACTACAATACCATAGGATTTTAAACTCGCAATTCTTTTGGCGGTCTCCCTAACAGCAAATGAAGGGGTCGCAATAATTATAATATCACTTTTTTCTGCTACTAAAAAATCAGAGGTTATTATAATACTTTCGGGAATTTTTACACCCTTTAAAAGTTTTTTACTTTCTCTATTTTTTAATAGAGCATTTACTTCCGCCTCAAAGGGAGACCATAGAGCAACCTTATGACCGTTAACTTCTGCGGCCATACCAATACCTATTCCCCATCCGCCAGAACCTAAAACAGTAATTTTCATAAAATCACTTCCTCTTGCCGAAAATAACCTTTTCTTCGCCTTTGATTAAACGTTTTATATTCTCAATATGCTTTAAATATATAATCGCAACCATTATTAAGGTAAGAGATAAAATTATCCACAGTTCACCAAAATCACGAGGTAAAAAAGCAATACAAAACGGCATACAAGCCGTTGCAGTAAGTGAACTTACAGATATTATTCTAAAAATTAAAAGAACAATTATAAAAACGGCTAAAACAATTA
Organism: Acutalibacteraceae bacterium; assembly: GCA_045577495.1. Lineage (GTDB taxonomy): Bacteria > Bacillota > Clostridia > Oscillospirales > Acutalibacteraceae > UMGS1279. The sequence goes on along the minus strand of JAZNIK010000043.1, from coordinate 9,153 downwards.
AAATTGCACGCCAATCGGCAACGGCAAATATACCTACCGAAACCGCAACAGCCTTGCCACCCTTAAACTGAAAAAACACAGGAAAAACGTGACCAAGCATACAAAAAACACCGCAGAAAAAGCCACCGTAAACTGCTAAAATTCCGCTTTCTGCATAGTTTTGAGCAAGATAGCTAAAGATAATATTTTGACCTATATAACAAGCGGCATAAGCCTTTAACGCATCAAATATAAATGTTAAAAAACCAGGTAACACACCAAAGGTACGCAACACATTTGTCATACCTGCATTACCGCTACCAAACTCGCGGACATCCTTATTTGCAAACAATTTTGAAAATATAACCGCAAAATTTATACTACCAAATAAATATGCTTGAAGTGCCGCTATAAAAATCAACAAATAAACCATCATAGTCCCCCAAAACTATTCGCCTTTTGTGTCACCGCGTTCGCGTATAACAAAACGGACTGGTGTTCCCTCTAATCCAAATGTTGAACGTATTTGATTTTCTAAATAACGCTGATATGAAAAATGAAATAACTCGGCACGATTGCAAAAACAAACAAATGTTGGCGGGCGTGTAGATGCCTGTGTCATATAGTAGATTTTAAGGCGTTTGCCCTTGTCGCTCGGAGGTTGAACACGGGCTGTTGCCTCGGCAAGAATATCATTTAACATACCTGTAGAAATACGCATAGAATTTTGCTCGTGAACATAACGAATAAGTTCAAACAAGCGGTCAATTCTCTGCCCTGTTTTTGCAGAAATAAATATAATCGGAGCAAAAGACATAAAGGAAAAACCGTTCATTAGTTTTTTACGATACGAATCCATTGTTGTACCATCTTTTTGAACCAAATCCCATTTGTTAACCGCAATAATACAAGCCTTACCCTGCTCTAACGCAAGACCCGCAACCTTGGAATCCTGCTCAGTAAAGCCCTCAACCGCATCAAGCATTATAACGCAAACCTCAGAGCGGTCAATAGCCATTTTGGCACGCAAAACGCTATATTTTTCAATTTTATCAATAACCTTACTTTGTCTACGAAGACCTGCAGTATCAATCAAATTATATGCTTTATCGCCTATTGTAACCTTACTGTCAACCGCATCTCTGGTAGTACCTGCAATATTAGAAACGATTAGTCTATCTTCACCAATGATTTTATTAACTAAAGAAGATTTTCCTGCGTTTGGTTTACCGATAATTGCAACGTTGATAATATCTTCTTCCTCGGTCACATTATCCTCTTTTGGAAGATGCTCAAAAACTGCATCTAGCAAATCGCCTGTGCCGTGACCATGTGCGGCAGAAACTGCTATAGGGTCACCAAGTCCAAGATTGTAAAACTCATAAAACTCGGCAGGTGTTTTACCAACAGAATCACACTTATTAACGCACAACACTATTGGTTTGCTTGAGCGTTGAAGCATTGAAGCAATCTCCATATCAGCGGCTAAAACACCCGTTTTTAAGTCGGTAACAAAAACAATAACATTAGCCATATCAATAGCCAAAGCTGCTTGTTCACGCATTTTGGCTAAAATAATATCGTCTGTTTTAGGTTCAATACCGCCTGTGTCAATCATTGTAACCTCTCTGCCGAGCCACTCGGCATCACCAAAAATTCTATCTCTGGTAACACCAGGTGTATCATCAACAATAGAAATGCGTTGACCTATTAACTTGTTAAAAAGTGTTGATTTGCCAACATTTGGTCTACCAACGACCGCAACTATTGGTTTTGCCATTATTTCACCTTATTTCCTAAAAGAGCATCTATAAGCTCATATCCATCATTATTAACTACTGTTATTTTAACATTTAGTTTTGTTTCTAATTCATCAACCGTTATGTCATCTAAAAATCTGTCGTTTTCGTGACGAAGCATTGATGATGAAATTAAAAGTTCGTCTCCAAGTTGTTTTCCTTTTAATTCTGCCAATAAATCACTAGCAGTTAAAAGGCCTGTGACAGTTATTTTTCCACCAAAAAATCTATTATTTATTTTATATACATCACACTTTAAATTATGCCATTTTTTGCATACGTTGTCAACAATATTTTTGATTAAAGGATAGGCGGCTTCACCCGTTGCTAGCGAGATATGTCTTTGATTATTCAGAGTGAAATCTTTATCATAATTTTCTATACATTTTTCAGTTTCATCTAGCAAAAGCGACCACATTCCAACGCCATTTTCAAGCTGTAAAAGTTCATCATAAAATTCAACAGGTGGAATTTTTCTTTCGCTTAAAATATAAAATTCATCTGCTGCAAAAACACGCCTATGCCCTGTTTCGCTAACACACCTGTCGCCAAACTCATTTATAATATCTAAAACTGCAGATGCAGTTATTTTATTAAATGGCTCTAGATTTTGCAAATTTTCTCTATGACCCGTAAGTCCAACAGGAACCGCCGCAATAGACTGAACCGACGGTAAAGCTGTTAAATCCTTTAATGAACGCCTAAGCTCATCGCCATCATTATAACCGGGGCATAGTACCAACTGACAGTTAATGTTAATACCCGCGTTTGCAAGTTTATATAAAACGCTTAAAGAATCACCCGCAAATCTATTGTTCATCATTTTGCATCTAAGCTCGGGGTTGGTTGTGTGAACAGATATATTTATTGGGCTAATATGCATTTTTATAATTCGCTCAACCTCATGCTCGGTTATGTTGGTAAGAGTAATATAATTTCCAAACAAGAACGAAAGTCTGGAATCATCATCCTTAAAATACAGAGTTTCACGCATACCTTTTGGTAATTGGTCAATAAAACAAAAAATGCAATTATTTTTGCAAGCGCGTTGTTTATCCATTAAATAGGTATCAAAATTTAGTCCGATTTCTTCAAACTCCTGTTTTTTAATACGAAAAGTTTTTATTCTTTTTTCTGTTTGAATTTTTAGTTTAAGTCGTTTTTCGTTCTGATAAAACCGATAATCTAACACATCGAGAATGTTATGATTGTTTATAGAATGCAGAATATAACCCGCTTTTATTTTTGCAAAAAAAGCAGGTGAATTTTCATCAACAGAACTAATAATAACAGACATTTTAACACCTCTAAAACCAAAAAAATATAGAGAAGGAAGTCAAGCCTCCCTCTCTATCGTTCATACTGTTTAAACAGTTAGGCCTCAACCTTGACTACTTCGCGTCCATCATAGTGACCGCAAGCAGGGCAAAGTCTATGGGGTCTTTTGTATTCGCCGCAATGTGAACATTTTACAAGAGCGGGTGCAGACATCTTCCATACGTTAGAACGTCTTTTATCACGTCTTGCTTTTGAAGTTTTTCTCTTTGGTACTGCCATCTTCAGCACCTCCTTATTTTACTTAAAAAAATCATTCTTGGTCTTGCTCTAATAGCTTCGCCAAAATCTCTAGTCTGGGGTCAATGTTTTTGGTCTCGCATTCGCAAGAATCAGTATTAAGATTTTTGCCACAAATTGTGCAAATACCTTTACAATCCTCGCTACATAAGTGTTTCATAGGCAGAGCTAAGTAAATCTCACCTAAGCAAAGCTCTGCTAAATCAAGCTTTTCGTCAGGGATTAAAATAAACTCGTCATCATCCTCACCCTCAAGCTCACGAACAAGAACCCTATCAATTAAAACAGAAAAAGTTTTTGTTGTTGGCTTGCCGCAACGGTCACACGGTTTAGAAACTGTAACCACACATTCAAGCTGGATGCGCGAAACATCTGCCTTGTTGGAAACCTTGCCAACGACCTTTACAAGCTCGGGAAACAATGCCTCGCCCAAATATTCTTCGCCGGTGAAATCAAAAGAATTATTGATTTCAATCTCACGATTTCCGCCATTTAAAAATCCTTTTAAATCAAGAACCATAGGTACACCCCAATTGTCACAATGATTATTATATCTTTTTAATACCTTTTTGTCAAGCAAAAAATGCTAATTTTAACTGCTTTTAGGTAATTTTTGCGTATTATTCAAAAATATCTAAAATTTATATACTTCTTTAGTAATCGGTGCTAAAAAAATAAGCTATTTTATGCTGAGGTGCCATAACGAAGTTTGGTTTTGGAACCTCAGCATACAACAAACGGCTTTATTTTATCAGCAATAAAAGCCGAAAGCAGACAAAAAACAATGTCACTTGGCACAAAAACAACAAAACATGTTAAAAGTGTTTTACCAAACATTACGTTATTTGAAAAATAAAAAATATTAAGCAAATAGAAATACAGAACACCAAAAATATAAACACACAAATATCCGCAAAAATTTGCAAACAACATATATTTAACAGATACTTTGATTTTTCTATGCACTAAAAAACTTGTTAAAACACCGCCAAACAAAAAGCCGATAAGATAGCCAAAAGTTGGTTGCAAAACATAACCTATTCCCCCACCGTTCGAAAAAACAGGTAAACCTATTAAACCTAAAATAACGTATGTAAAAATCACAAATATAGTTGATTTTGGGGTTAATAATTGGGCAGTTAATAAAACGAATAATAGCTGTAAAGTAATTGGCACAATACCGATTGGTATTTTTAAAAAACCGCCAATTATAATAAGCGCAAGAAAAATTGCGGAAAGTGTAATTTGTTTAGTTGTAAAATTTGATAATAATTTCATATACACTCACTTAGTTAGTTAATATGTAAAAATCCCTCAGACATACGTCTAAGGGATTTTTTGGCTGCGGAACTAGGATTCGAACCCAGACAAACAGAGTCAGAGTCTGCTGTGCTACCCTTACACAATTCCGCAAAATCAGAACAGATATTATTATACCGCATTTTTTAAATATGTCAAGTAATTTTTTTCTTTTTTAAAAAAATTATTTATTGCAGTTACAACATCCGCTGAAAAGGTTTTGGAGTTTTAATCTATTTTGGGACTTCTCCTCCAAAAAGTTAATTTTTTGGTACAAATCTTCATATTTAGCATCGGTATAAAATGCATCAGTAATACCACGCTCGGTACCAACATGCAGTGCACTTCTTAAAAGTCCGTCTGCAAGCATTGTATCCTCTTTTGGCTCAACCGCAAAAACAGTTGCAGACTCCCCCGATATTTCAAACAAGCAATAACCTAAAACCTCGTTGCCAAACATAGCGCGTATTGCTAGTTTATTATCATCATAAGAAACTCCACAGCTTTTATAAAGCTCGGCAACACTATTTTTATCGTCACATAATAAAATTTCAAGCATTAGTCGGCATCCCTTTTAGCAACGCTAACGTTTGTTAAGTGCTGCATTTCCTTTTCGTTTAATTCACGCCATTTTCCTTGCGGCAACATTCCAAGCCTAACACCCGCAATCTCGGTGCGTTTAAGGCGGATAACAGTTAAACCTACAGCCTCGCACATTCTTCTTATTTGGCGATTTCTACCTTCATACAAAACAACGTTTAAAACTGTTCTGTTCTCGCCCTTATCAATAATATGAACATCGCAAGGCAAAGTCTTTGTGCCGTCAAGCATAATTCCCTCGGTAAGCTTTACAAGATGTTCCTCTTTAACCTGTTCACGCACGGTAACTCGGTAAACCTTCGCAACGTGACGGGACGGATGAGTAAGCATATTTGAAAAGCTACCATCATTTGTCATAAGTAGCAAACCTTCAGAATTTCTATCCAATCTACCAACAGGAAACAAACGAACCCCTGCATCCTCAACAAGTTCAGATACACACTTTCTGCCGAGTTCATCGCTCATAGTAGTAACATATCCGCGAGGTTTGTGGAGCATAACATACATTTTAGTCTTATTTCTAACAACACGCTTGCCGCTAACAACAATCTTATCGCGTATTGGATCTACCTTATCGCCCAAACTAGCAACTCTACCATTAACCTTAACCTTGCCCGCCTCAATCATTTCTTCTGATTTTCTACGCGAAGCAATTCCGTTCTCTGACATATATTTTTGTAAACGAATTCTATTATCTTTCATAAAAATTTCCTTTATACTAATTTCCAAATAGCATTAAAATAGGTAGCAAACCTTTTTTTGAAGCTATTTTTTTTATTAAATATCTTAGCATCTGCAAGTGAAATAATATCAGATGATGCTATACAATTTTGATTTAAATAATATTCGATTTTACCAACAGTTTGACCAACTGAAATATCTGCATATACAAACTGTGGTAAATATGTTTTTGTTATAATTTTATCCTTTGAGCTTTTTAAAAGGCAAAATTCTGCGGACTGAGCCTTTATACTTATTAAATCAGCCTCACTACTAATAATCGGTAAAGTATCATTAAAATCCAAGTTATCATATGTAACCGATTCAACCATATCCAAGCCATAATCAAGCAGTTTTTTATGGTCATCCCAATCGTTAGGAGCATTAAGCGTAACCGCAATTACGCGCTTATTATCACGCTCTGCGGCGGATACCAAGCATCTACCCGACTTTTTTGTAAAACCTGTTTTAACACCGATTATACCCTCATAATCGCCAAGTAATTTATTGTGGTTAGTTAATGTGTATTTAACCTTAGGATTGCCAAAATATACCGTTGCAGTTTTTGATGAGCAAACAGTTTTAAAAACAGGGTTTTTAAGCGCTACCGCACTTAAAATTGCTAGATCATAAGCAGTTGTATAATGGTTTTCATCATCAAGCCCTGAAGGTGTTACAAAGGATGTATTTTCAAGCCCAATTTCCTTGGCTTTTTTATTCATTAAAACTGCAAACCCTTTAAGGCTTTTACCAAGCGCAAAAGCTGTTACATTAGCCGCATCATTTCCTGACGACAAAAGCATACCATAAAGCAAATCTTTATAGGATACTGTGTCCCCTGCTTTTAGTCCCATTGAGGTACCCTCTACAATGAGCATCTCGCTAGTAACTATAACCTCTTTTGAAAGGTCGGGTTGTTCGGCTAAAATTAGCGAAGTCATAATTTTTGTTGTACTTGCCATAGGAAGCTTTAAATCTTTGTTTTTTTCAAAGATAACCTCCCTACTATCCATACAAATTAAAACAGAAGCCTTTGCGGATACAGAGTTTGCATCAAGTCCCTTAGTTTTAACAGTAAAAAGGGCAAAAAAAGCAGATAAAACACAGCAAAAAACAGCAATTTTTTTCATAGCCCACCTCATACAAATTATATAAAAATGTATGTTGTAAAACTAGAAAAAATGCAAGTACAAATTATTCGCCTATTTCAATTTCTTCCTTTTTAAATAAAGCCTTAATTTTTTCAATAGTTTCGGGTAATAACTCTATTGCTCTACTTGCAGCAGTTTCAATATGTGTTATAGGAAGCATTTTAACATCACCGTTTTTAACTACCAAAAAACCTATAGGATTAACGTTAGCACCGGCACCGCCGCCACCTGCAAACACCTTTGAACCATCATTACCTTTACCGTTAAAATCAGTAGCACCACTAACAAAACCAAAGGATAGCTTTGAAATTGGGATAATGGTAACTCCATCAACAATGATTCTGTCGCCAATGATTGTATTAGCGTCAACCATTGTTTTGATTTTTTCCATTGTTGTTTGCATAATATCAGAAATCTTTTGTTCTGCCATTATATTAACCTCCTATTTAATATGAGTTTTTATATATTCTTTAATAAACAAATAACCCGCAGAAATCGCATTTTTAAATTGTACGGTTATATAAGCATAAAAAACAAAGTTGGTATTACTATCTTCATAATCTGCAAATAGTTTAACATTTTGTTTTTTTATAGGCAAAATACCATTTAAAAGTCCAACGCTGGTATAAACGAGCGTAGATGCAGCGCCATATGTTATTGCGGTCAAGGCAGGGTCTTTTTCGCTTACTGTTAATTCCAAGTTAAGTTCCTCAACAGTTGATTTTGAAAAAAGAGATGCAATCTTTAAAAAAATCTCTTTTATTACAGAAAAAATTTCTGTCGTTGCATCAATGACGCCTTTTTGTTTATAGAGTTTTTTTACATAACTGTCTTTATTTTGCCTTTTATTAGGCTTATCTTTTTTTGGTTTAGATTTACTCTTTTTAGCCTTATTTCCATAAAAATCTATTGTATATTTAAAAAATAAAAACTGAACAACTAAATATCCTTGCTTGGACAAATAGAGTTTTAGTTTTATTTTTCCAAAGAAAAGCGCAATGCTAAAAAGTAATAAAATTAAAGCCAAAATAATTAAAAATATCTCCATCTGACACCTCAAAAGGTTATAAAATGAAATTTAATTATTTGTTATCTTGCTGTTGGGGAGTTTCTTCTTTATTCTCGTTAGTGTTATCAGAGATAACATCATCTATCGTAAGCTGCTCGGCATCGAGGGCTAAATTTTTTGGTAGTTCAGGCAAATTATTCAATGACTGCAAAGAAAATGAACGCAAAAAGGTTGAGGTTGTGCCGTAAAGCAAGGGTCTACCCGGTAACTCTAAACGACCTCTTTCCTCTATAAGTTCTTTTTCAACCAAGGTGCTAACAACACCCGAGCAATCAACACCGCGAACCTGCTCAACAAAGGAACGAGTACAAGGTTGGTTATAAGCAATAACCGCCAAAACCTCTAAAGCGGCTTGTGAAAGCGGAGTTTTACGCTTAATATCAAAGGCTCTACGCACGTACTCGGCATATTCGGTACGACTAGCAAGTTGATAACTATCACCAAGGGTTAAAAGTTTAACGCCACTATTATTATATTCTAACTTGTTTGATAAAAGTTTTAAAACCTTAGACAAGGTTTCATCATCTATTTCAAAAACCTCGCAAAGTCTTGCAGAGGATACCGGTTCGCCACCGGCAAACAAAACCGCCTCTAATGCGGAAACCATATCATTAATTTTCACTTGTTTTACGCTCCTTATTCAAAGTAACCGACATATCCTCGCCGTTGCCTTCAATCTTAACACGATTTGATTTACAAAGTTCTAAAACTGCAAGAAATGTTGCAACAAGTTCCGAACGGTCGTGCGACTCTTTGAAAATGTTAATAAGTTTAACGCTGCTTCCCTTCCATAGTCTACGCATAACGTGAATTATCTTTGTTGAAACGGCAACAACTTTTTTAGCAACAATTTTAGTAAAGACGGTTGTTGAGGGTGGCTGCCTTCTCATTCCTCTGCCAACTGCAGATAAATAAGCATCTAGCAGTAAACCCGAGCCGTGAACTAATTGATAACGCTTGT
>JAZNIK010000042.1:0-12686 GCA_045577495.1 Acutalibacteraceae bacterium | reverse complement strand
AAAATCAAAAATCCGCTGATGAAAATCGGCGGATTTTTGATTTTCCATTATTCAATATTCATCATTCATTAAAAACGGATTTTCGTAATGAATATTGAAATCGCTTCGCTGATGAATAATGAAAAATCAAAATGCCGATTTCGGCATAAACTTTCTAAATTCGCACACTAAATGCTTAAATCGGAATTTTCTCTTTTCTTGCAAACATACATAATTTTGATTTTGTACTATTCATTTTCCATTATTACATACTCGCCATTCTTTGAAATGGATTATTAAGTTTGTATTGTATATTTTTAAATAATATGATACTATAAAAAAGGAATAAAAAGGTATAAAAATAAGGAAAGTGATGAATATGAAAAAACATAAGGGGCTAAAAATAACGGCTATCATTCTTGCGGTTTTTGTATTGTTTTTTGTAGTAATAAATATTATTCCGCCCAAGAAAAATATTGAGAATAATCCTTTTGTTGTAGCAAAGGGCGAACTGCCTATGATTGCCGCGCATAGAGGTGGTAGCACAAATAATCCCGAAAATACATTGCTTGCCTTTGGCGAGGCGGTAAACACAATCGGCGTGGATATTATTGAGAGCGATTTATACCTTACTAAAGATGGATATTTGGTGTATAATCACGATGAATATATTGATGAAACCTGCAATATTAACGGGGATATTTCTTTAGAGCAGGTGAAGGCTCTTTGCGAGGATGAAAGCAATCGACATTACATTGAGGATATGACTTTAAAGGAGCTTGAAAAATATAATTTTGGCTACTATTATGAGGATGAAAAAGGCAAACGCATTTATAAAGATGCAGAAGATTTTGCCGAGAAAGGCTTGCAGATAGCAACTGTAGACAAGCTTTTTGAAATGTTTTATAACACCCATCCCGACTTAAAGTTTATCGTGGAAATTAAAAACGGCGGCGAAAAGGGTATTGAGGCTTGCAAGATACTAAATGATACGCTAAGCAGATATCCAAAATATAAAAACCAAATTGTTATCGGCACCTTTAACGACGAGATTGAAAATGAGCTTAAAACAAATTATCATCACCTTTTGCGTGGAGCACCAACAGGCTCGGCTGCCAAGTTTGTTTTAACTCAGTATTTAGGGGTTAATATTTTTGATAATAGTGATTTTGCCTGCTTGCAAATTCCGTTATCGTATGATATTGGTGTGACGGTTCCACTTGACAAAAAAACTCTTGTTAAAAGGGCGCATCGTAGAAATATTGCGGTTCAGTATTGGACAATAAACGATGCAGAGGAAATGCGTATGCTTATCGAGATGGGCGTTGACTGCATTATGACCGACAATCCTATTCTTTTAAAAGAGCTTTTAAAAGAATATAATTAAACCTTAATATCTGCTTGTTAAGTAGTTTAATTTGTGCTATACTGTTTTTCGGAAATTTTCAAAGCAAAGGTGTTTAAAGTTGTTTAAAAAATTATTTGCGCCAACCGATATGACAAAAGGCGCACCATGGAAAAGTATATTGGTTTTTACCATTCCAATGATTATTGGCAATATCGCTCAACAACTTTACAATACGGTAGATAGTATTGTTGTTGGTAGATATATTGGCGATAATGCGTTAGCCTCGGTTGGAAGCGCGGCGCCAATATTACAGATGCTCTTGGTTTTGTTTATTGGTATTTCGGCAGGAGCAAACATAATGGTATCTCAGTATTTTGGCGCACGAAACCGAAAAGGTTTGTCACACACTATCGGCACAGCAATAACCGTAACGGCTATTGCCTGTGTGGGTCTTATGATTATTGCTTCACCCTTTATAAGAAAAATTTTAATACTTCTAAATACGCCTGATGCCATTTTAGACGGTTGCACTAACTATCTTTTAATATCACTTTTTGGTATTGCAGGTATGGCATATTACAATATTTTGAGTGGTATCTTGCGTGGTATGGGAGATTCTTTTTCAGCACTTGTTTATCTGCTTGTTGCAACCGTTTTAAATATAGGATTAGATATCTTTTTTGTTGCGGTTGTAAAAATGGGCGTTGCAGGTGTTGCCTTGGCAACCGTTATTGCTCAGTTTGTTTCTTCCATTCTTTGCCTTATCAAGCTTACAAAAATGCGAAAATATTTTGATTTTGGCATAAAATATTTAAAGCTAAAGGGCGATTTTGTTAAAACGCTTATCAAATTAGGCTTGCCGTCAGGTCTTACACAGGCAATACTTTCATCAGCAATGATAGTTGTGCAGTCCTTAACCAATCAGTTTGGTGAGCATTTTATAGCCGCAAATGTTGTGGTAATGCGTGTTGATGGATTTGCAATGATGCCTAACCTTTCTTTTGGAATGGCACTTACAACCTATTCGGGTCAAAATGTCGGTGCGGGGCTTTATGACCGTGTTACAAAGGGCGCAAAGCAAGGCACACTTTTGGCGGTTGGATGTTCAAGCTTTATAACCCTTATAATTTTGCTTTTCGGCAAGGGGCTAATGAGCGTTTTTACCGAAACTCAGTCGCTTATTGATTTAAGTTATTATCAGATGCAGATTTTGGCGGCGGGGTATATTGTATTTGCAATAACCCAAAGCCTTGGCGGAATAATGCGAGGCGCGGGAGACACTATGACTCCCATGTGGATATCCTTAATTTGCACCGTTATTTTGCGTGTGCCGATTGCATATGCAATTTCATATTTAACAAGAACTCCCGAGCTTCCCTTCGGCAGAAGTGAGTGTATACAAATTTCGCTTTTGACCTCTTGGGTGATGGGCGGAATACTAACCTTTATTTTTTATAAGCGCGGAAAGTGGAAGAACAAAGCTATTAAACAAAGTTAAATGTTTTTGATTTTGGGGGAAATATAATGAAAATCAGCAACAACGCAAAAAAAGCAATTTTTTTGGGTACATTATGCTCGATTGCCTATCTTGCTGTTTATATTGCTCGTAATGTTTTAAGCGCTGTAACTCCCCAAATGATAGAGCAGGGCGGATATACTGAAAGCTATATCGGTAAAGCATCATCATTATATTTTGTTTTTTATGCCGTAGGTCAGTTGATAAACGGTTTTTTAGGCGATAAAATAAAAGCCCGTTATATGATATGCGGTGGACTTGCATTTTCGGGTATAACAAATGTATGTTTTGTTTATTTAAAAAGCACTCCTAGCCTTGCTTTAGTAATCTATGCCTTAACCGGATTCTTCTTGGCTATGATTTATGCCCCTATGACCAAGGTGGTTTCAGAAAACACCAGTCTTTTATACGCAACCCGCTGTAGTATAGGATATACCTTTGCATCATTTTTAGGTTCGCCTGTAGCGGGTGTGTTGGCAACAGTTTTAGTGTGGCAAAACGTTTTTAATGTTAGCAGTGGCATTTTAGTTGGAATGGCTATAATCACCTTTGTTTGTTTTGTTGTTTTTGAAAAAAGGGGAATAGTAAAATATAATCAATTTTCAGATAAAGCAGAGCAAAAAGGCAACATAAAAATACTTTTTAAAAGGCAGATAATTAAATTTACTTTAATTTCAATAATAACAGGAATTATCAGAACAACGGTTGTCTTTTGGCTTCCTACATATATTTCGCAATACTTGGGCTTTTCTCCCGAAAAATCAGCTACAATTTTCACCATAGCAACATTTGTGATTGCGCTAGACACCTTTATCGTAGTCTTTATTTTTGAGCGACTAGGTAGAAATATGGATAAAACAATCAGACTTATGTTTTTAATCGCCATAATCTTTTTTGTGCTGGTTTATTTTGTAAAACAGCCGAGCTTAAATATAATTTTTATAGTTTTGGCTATTATGGGTTCAAATGGAGCGGCAACAATGCTTTGGAGTATATATTGTCCAAGCCTTAGAGATACAGGAATGGTATCAACCGCAACGGGATATCTTGACTTCGTAAGTTATATTGCTGCGGCAGTATCAAGCGTCATTTTTGCAAATGCCGTTTCTGCTATTGGTTGGGGTAATTTGATTTTGGTATGGACAGGTATTGTTGTATGCGGAATGATAGTGTCGCTCCCGTTTGATAAAATCTTTAAAAAATCGGCATAAAATTCAGGAGTTTTAATATGGAGCCAAAGGATTATATAGTAGTAAAAATCGAGGGCGAATACGCCTATTTAAGAGAGGTTAGCAAGGAACAAACAACCGACCTTTTCATAGCCCTTTACCTCTTGCCCGAGGGTGCAGATATCGGCACAAAGCTTCACTATGAGCTTTTGGAATATACAATCATCGAGGACTAATATGGAAAGAAAGATTAAGGTTATTGCCAAGATAAAAACTGATTTTAAAACCAAGTTTGGAATACCAAGGCAAAGCGGACTCTGCAACAGCGAGGCGCTTGTTATTTTTGAGCCCGAATACCAAAAGGAAGAGGCTTTTCGCGGCATAGAGGGGTTTAGTCACTTGTGGCTGATTTGGGAGTTTTCGGCAGCCGTTAAGGAAGATTGGTCGCCCACTGTTAGACCCCCAAGGCTTGGCGGTAATAAAAAAATGGGTGTGTTTGCAACACGCTCTCCCTTTAGACCTAACCCAATAGGGCTTTCGTCTGTTAAGCTTGTTGGGGTAGAAAAGATTGACGGGCAAATTGCACTTCGTGTGTCGGGCGCCGATTTGATGGACGGCACACCTATTTATGATATAAAGCCTTATCTCGCATATACCGATGCCCATATAGATGCAGTTGGCGGTTTTACTGATGATAGCAAGGATAATTTTATAAACGTAGTTTGTGATGATGAACTGCTAAACAAAATACCCAGTGAAAAACAAAAACCTCTTTTAGAGGTTTTAAAGCAAGACCCAAGGCCAAGGTATATTGATGATGAACAAAGGGTTTATGGCTTTGTGTTTGCCGATTATGAAATAAAATTTAGGGTGCAAAACGATTTGTTAACTGTTATTGATATATATAAGGTATAAAAAAATCGGAGTGAATTTCACTCCGATTTTTTGCTTTTACAGTTTTTTGAGTTGCAAGAGTCTGCATAGGGGCAACCAATACATTTTTTGCCGCTTTTTTTTGCTTTATAAATATAAAATGCAGCAAGTCCAACAATCAATACTAAAACAGCTATAATAATATAGTTTTCCATATAAATTACCCAATTATTTTTTTGTTATTTCTAAAGAGGGTGCGTTTGCTTTTTCTATTTGGTATTTGATTTTAACCTTTTTGTCTGATTTCAGGCAAAGGGCGGTTATTATTAAAGCCATTACAATAACGGCAATAAGTCCGGGGAAAAAGGCAACCCCCAAAGAACCGGTTGTTATAAGTGTGCCGATTTGATAAACCAAAAAGGCAACTATATAGCCTATTGACAGTTGAAGTCCAATGCCTCCCCAAAGCCATTTTGCACTTTTCATTTCTGCGTTCATAGCACCAATGGCGGCAAAGCAAGGCGGAGTATAAAGGTTAAACATTAGGTATGCAAGGGCAGCAACTTTTGTAATTGCCATTATGCCTGCAACCTGAGCGCCTGCCCCTTCCATAAGAGCAAGTTCTTCTGTGTCGATAAGGTTCTCAAGACCAACAAAACAAACGGCGAGGGTGCCAACAACATTTTCTTTAGCAATAAAGCCTGTAACTGCGGCGGCAGCAAGTTGCCAAGAAAGTATGCCAACAATAGGAACAAGCAGATATGCAAAGGGTTTTGCTATAAAAGCCAAGATAGAGGTGTTTGCGGTTTCAGCTACGGTAAAGGTCCAATCAAAAGTTTGCATTATCTGAACTACGGTATTGCAAAGAAGAATGATAGTAGCCGCCTTAACAATGTATGCCCAACCTCTGCTACACATTGATTTAAAAGCACCCCAAAGGGATGGGATTTTATATTCGGGAAGTTCGATTATAAAAAAGTTCTTTTTTGCTTTATAGCCTGTAATTTTATTTACAAGTAAAGCGCCCAAAAAAATAAGAACAATACCCGAAAGATACATAACTGTGCTAACCCAACCTGCGTTTTTAAAAAACGCACCCGCAAATAATGAAATTACGGGAATTTTAGCACCGCAAGGCATAAAGGGAGCAAGCATGGCGGTTGCTCTGCGTTCACGCTCGTTGCGGATAGTACGACTTGCCATAATTCCGGGAACGGCACAACCAACAGTAATAACAAAGGGGATTACCGATTTGCCTGAAAGACCGACCTTTTTGAATATTGGGTCAAGAATAACTGCAACGCGGGACATATATCCGCAGTCCTCTAAAATTGCTATGAGGAAATACATTACCATAACAAGTGGCAAAAAGCCGATAACGGCAATCACACCGCCGATAACGCCATCAACAAGCAGTGCCGAGAGTAAGGGATTTGCGTTTGTAAGCAGTCCGCCAACCCATCCTTGAAATGTTTCAAGCAGGGCAACCAAAGCATCGGCAACAAAGGGTCCAACCCAGGCTTGTGAAATTTGAAAAACCAAAAACATAACGGCGGCGAAAATCGGAATACCCAACCATTTGTTTGTTAAAATCGCATCAATTTTATCGTTTATATTTTCATCTTTAGTTAAAATCTTGCGTGTTTCAACCCGTGATACTAACTGATTAACAAAAACAAATCGGTTGCGGTCGGCTGCTTGGACCTCGGCTTTGTTTGAAAGGTCAATATCACCCTGTAAGTAGGGCGCTTTTTGTGTTTTATCCTTTAACTCGGTTGCGGTTTTAATAACTTCTTTTAAGCCGCTAGCAGAGGTAGACACCGTTTCAACAACGGGGCAACCCAACAATTCGCTAAGCAAGGCACTATCGATTACTGTTTCTTTTTTTTCGTTAATATCGGCTTTATTAAGAGCCACAACCATAGGTATCTCAAGTTCTAAAAGTTGAGTAGTGAAGAAAAGGCTACGGCTCAAATTTGTAGCATCAACAATGTTAATTATCACATCGGGTTTTTCGTTTTCTATGTAGGAGCTTGTAATACTTTCCTCAGAAGTAAAGGGCGACATTGAGTAAGCCCCGGGTAGGTCGACCGCAATTAGTGGTTCGGTTGTTGGGCGAAGGACCTTTTTAATAGCACCCTCTTTTTTCTCAACCGTAACCCCTGCCCAGTTTCCCACCTTTTCATTACTGCCTGTGAGAGCATTATACATTGTGGTTTTACCGCTATTAGGGTTACCTGCTAAAGCAATTCTCATTTTATTTCCTCCAAAAAATCTTGTTAAAAAGTTTGGGTTAGCACCTGCTAACCACAAGTCTGTAAAAAAAAGCAATCAACTGATTACTTTTATTTATATATTATTATGGCCTCTGCAAGCTGATTATCTATACTGTATCTGCTATCCTTAATAGAAACTACGCAGGTTTTTTTCTTTCTTGATACAACTGTAATCGGCTCACCGCTATAGCAACCTAAGGAAAACAAAAATGCATCCAATTCTTCATCATCGGTTTCTATCCGCTGAATGATATATTCTTTTCCTTCTTCTGCTGTGGTTAAATTCATAGAGCATCCCCTGATTTGATATTAAATAGCATAGGCTAACTCAGTAGCATAAATACAGTTAGCAACTGCTAACCAATAACAGTATACACACTTTTCCACTTTTTGTCAAGAGTTGTTTATAAAAAAATCGGCAGATTTTTATCTGCCGAAAAAATTAATATTAAATAATCTTTATAAAAGCTCTTTTCTAAGCTCGGCATCTGTTTTTGCGCTAAGGTATGCGGGTGGAATATCAAAAACAGTTTTACATCCGTTTGCACCCTCGGTATTAAGGCGGTATGCAGCTCTGGCATAAGCCACAAGAACAGAAGAGGTAAACTCGGGGTTTGAATCAAGCTTTAGACTGTATTCAATAATGTGGTTATTTTCACCATTAAAGCCTGTTTTACCGCTACGGATAACAAAACCGCCGTGGGCTATGCCACTATGGTTTTTATCAAGCTCTTCCTTGCTGATAAAATGCACAATGGTATCATAATCCGCAAAGTAGTTCGGCATTGTTTTAATTTCGTTTTCTATTTTTTGCTTGTCAGCACCATCCTTTGCTACAACAAAGCACTCGCGCAGATGCTTCTCCCTTGCCGAAAGCTCGGGGTTTTCACCATTTCTAACCCTTTCAAGAGCCTTTTCAATCGGGATGGTATATTGCCTTGCATCAAGCACTCCATCAATTCGGCGAATAGCGTCAGAGTGACCTTGGCTCACACCCTTGCCCCAAAAGGTATAATCCTTGCCGTCGGGTAAAATGGCGGATGCATAAAGGCGGTTAAGAGAGAACATACCAGGGTCCCAACCAACCGAAATAACTGCAACCTTGCCTGATTTTTTAGCCTGTTCATCAACCGCATCAAAATGCTCGGGGATTTTTGCGTGGGTGTCAAAGCTATCCACCACATTAAAATACTCGGCAAGGGCAGGGGTTTGTTCGGGCAAATCGGTTGCACTGCCGCCGCACAAAATCATAACATCAATTTTATCGGTCATTTCTTTTGCTTTATCAATATGATAAACCGGTACACCCTCGGTTTTAAGGGTAACGGTTTCAGGGTCACGCCTTGTAAAAACCGCCTCTAAGGATAAATCACTGTTTTGGCGTATTGCCGCCTCAACACCGCGACCTAAATTTCCATATCCAAAAATGCCAATACGAATAGTCATTTACATCACCTTTAAATTCTTTTTAACGTTTTTTATAATATCATAAAAAAAATCAGATTGCAATTATTTTGCCAAAAAATATAAACAAATATTCCTTAAGCAAACACGAATAATCCGTACATATCATTTATACTAAAGCAAATAATATATATAGTTAAAAGTTAAAGAGGTATTATAATTATGGAATCTATTTGGCAACAAACAGTTGAAAAACCCACCTTCGATGCCTTAAAGGGTGACTTAAAAACAGAGGTGCTTATAATCGGTGGTGGGATAACGGGAATTTTAACGGCATATTTTTTGCACAAATATGGTGTTAAGTATGCTTTGGTAGAAAAGGATGAAATTTGTAGCGGCACAACCGCAAACACCACCGCAAAAATAACCTCACAGCACGGGCTATGTTATCATAAAATTTTAAAATCAAGCGGCGAGGAGACCTGCAAAGCATATTTAAAAGCCAATAACCTTGCGGCAAAAAAGTATAAAGAGCTTTTGAGCAGAATAGATGCCGATTACGAAACAATAGATAATTTTGTGTATACCACCCACAATCAGCAAAAGCTCTATGATGAGATGAAGGCGTTAGACAAAATAGGCTTTAAGGCAGAGTATGTAAAAGAGTTACCTCTGCCAATTAAAACGGTAGGAGCGGTATGCTTTAAAAACCAAGCGAATTTTAATCCGTTAAAATTTTTGTATTCGATTGCAAAGGAACTGAATATTTATGAAAACACATTTGTAAAAGAGGTCAGTGGCAACACCGCCCTAACAGAGAATGGTAAAATTACCGCCAAAAAAATAATAGTGGCTACCCATTTTCCGTTTATTGATAGGCACGGAAGTTATTTTTTAAAACTGTATCAGCATAGGTCGTATGTTATAGCATTAAAAAATGCGCAAAAACTGGGCGGAATGTATGTTGACGACGATAAAAAGGGACTCTCCTTTAGAAACTACAAAGATACACTACTTTTAGGCGGCGGTGGACATAGAACAGGTAAAAAGGGTGGCGCATTTAATGAACTGAGGCAGTTTGCAAACAAGTATTATCCAAACTCAAAAGAAATTTGCAATTGGGCGGCACAGGACTGTATGAGCCTTGATAATATGCTTTATGTTGGCAATTATTCAAAAAACACGCCCAATCTATATACCTCGAGTGGATTTAATAAATGGGGTATGACGGGGGCAATGCTGTCATCAATGATTCTGTGCGACTTGGTTTTGGATAAGTCTAATGAGTTTGAAGAAGTTTTTTCACCATCAAGAAGCATTTTAAAGCCACAACTTTTTTTAAACGGTGTAGAAACAACGCTTAATTTGTTAACCCCAACCACCAAACGATGCTCACATTTGGGGTGTGCTCTAAAATGGAACAAGGCAGAGCATAGTTGGGACTGTGCCTGTCACGGTTCTAGGTTTGATAAAAAAGGCAAGGTTTTAGAAAACCCTGCCAACAAAAACGCAAATATATAAAAAAGTCATTCTGAGGGAGTTAAAAGACCGAAGAATCTACCATCTTGGAGATTCTTCGCTTAAGCTCAGAATTACATATAAAAAATTTTAATATTCTTCCATGTTTTTGCCCAAAAATCCTGCAGCTACAGAGGCAAGCTTGATATCGCTTTGACTTGGCTGAGTGTTATTTTCATCTCCCAAAAACACAACGACACCCGCAATATCACCAGAGCTTAAAATCGGAGCGGCTATGGTTACAGGGCGGTCAATTCCCTCTAAAGCATTAAAACGGTCCTCTCCAACAGCATCGGCAACATAAAGTCGGCGTCCCTCCATAATATCCTCTAACGAGGCGGTAATTCTTCGTTCGATTACCTCTTTTTTGGGGATTCCGCCCGCCGCAATGCAATGGTCGCGGTCACAAATTATAACCGCCTGTTCGGTACTTTTCACAAGCACATCACAGTAGGTCACCGCTAACTCAGATAACTCTCCAATCGGTGAATATTTTTTAAAAATAACCTCACCGTCACGGTCGGTAAAAATCTCTAATGGGTCTCCCTCACGGATTCTCATAGTCCTTCTAATCTCTTTCGGAATCACCACACGCCCAAGGTCGTCTATTCTTCTCACAATACCTGTTGCTTTCATATATACATTTCTCCTTAAATTACAAATTGTGATGTTAGTATCTGTAAATTGAGGAGATTTATACTGCAACAATTTACTTTTTGAGTTATGTGTGATATAATTTAAATATCGCAAAGGAGATGAAATAATGCGTCGTACTATCATTTTAGATTTCATAGATAAATGTATTACTGAAAAAATTTACAAAAAAGCAAGAGAAGCAGAAAAAGAACTATTACCAGATAATTTTACAGCATATTATTTGCGTAATTCTATTGTGTATTGGTTTGTAATTTTTATCCTTTTTACAATTTTCACTTTTATGTTTGGCTCTTTTGATAAAGTTATTTTATACATATTAAGTGTTGCTTCCATCGGCAGTTTTTTTATAGTCCTTTACCATATTTCATATTGTTGTATTGTTGATGATACAGGTATGAAAGTGAGAAAATTTTGGATTTTTGAAAAACAAGTTCTTTGGAAAGATGTAAAAAAAGTGGAAATTCAGGAGATTGAGCCTTATGGTAAACCATTAGAAAAACAAGCCATAATCAGAAACAAACAAAACAAAGTTATCTTTACTTGTTCTTATGATTTAGTCGGATTTGATTTAATAGTCAAAAAGGCAAAAAAGGAACGAAAGAAAAAACATTAAGCGGAGTGAAATCACTCCGCTGTTTCTTTATACCTATTAACCACACTATGTATCGCCATACAAAACTTGTCGAAAAGTGTCAATGTTGTCAGCAAGGGGTCGCCTTCACGAATCCTCATAGTTCTTCTGATTTCTTTCGGGATAACAACTCTGCCTAAATCATCTATGCGACGTACAATACCTGTTGCTTTCATATATTTCTACTCCTTTTCTCTACTCTAAAAATGTGCCGAAAAGCCTTATTTTATGCGGGTTTTCGGCATTTTCGGTTTGCTCAAAATCAGCCTCGTCTCATCAAGTTTACGGCGGTTGGTTTTTGTCCTTATGGAACACATTGGGTAAAGGGCAAAATCGCGAAAACCCCAGTGTTTACGCGGGTTTTCGGCGTTTTTCCAATGACCACTCTGCCAAGGTCCTTATCTGGGACGAGTCGTTGTTTTTTTGTTCTTTGTTAGTATCACACTTTTTGTAGAAATTATGAGTAGAATTTCCAATTGTTTTAAATTTTCATAAAGAAAAGGCACCTCAAACTTAATTCTTCGACTTTGATTAGATGCTTGATTGACACATTTATAGTATTAATGAACAACATCACAGTAAATGATTATGTATTCAAAAGCATACACATTCTTAATGAACAGTGTCAAGGACGCATCCTTGCGTTGTAGGGTGGATCGGTCTGCGTTTTTTTCATAGCGAATATCGGTTACTGTGTATGAGAAACGATTACCTTCCATATCCGTAAAGAAAACACTATCTCCCACAGAAATGTCACGGTAAAAGTCGTACTGGCCTTTTTGTGATGTGCCACCGATCTGCATAGTACGATCATATACACTTCCGCTGAATCGGCAAGGGCATTTTGCGGGGTTTCCCCATTCAGCGCAAACCGGAAGAGCTGACTTGAATCGTGGGAGTTCCAATATTCCCACAAAGCCTGTTCCGTCAATGGACAGGGTTGACATCGCATTATCTCTGCGTTCCTCCGGGACGGCACCTTGAGGTTCGGGGATTAGCTCACGTATTACGTTTACGTATTCCTTTACTTTTTGCTCAGACGTATGAATATTCCATTGCCACGCAAATAAGAGTGCTATTGCAGCCGCAAGTAAGCACACGCCGATAACTATTAGAATTTTTCTTATAACATCATTTTTTCGGCTCATCATACGCGATTTCTCTTCCCCGTGATTCCTAAGATAATAAGTATACTGCCGGAGACAATCATCAGAATAACCCATAGCATAATATTCGAGGTATCGCCTGTCTGTGGTGAATCGGGATTATCGGGAACATCCTGATTTAATGTATTTGTCAGCACAAATGAAGTTTC
>JAZNIK010000041.1:0-6649 GCA_045577495.1 Acutalibacteraceae bacterium | reverse complement strand
TCTCATCGCGGAGAAGCATTGTGCCCAAGTTACCGTGACCAAGACCAACCTTACGATCGTCTGCAACGAAGCCGGGGATACAGTATGCCTGAAGACCTAAACCGATTTTTTCTGCAGCTTCTGCAGCGGTTTTAACCTCATCCTTAATTGCGATAGCACAGCCTACAACATATGCCCAAGCAGCATTTTCAAAGCAGATTGGCTGAATGCCTTTAACGATATTATAAGCATCTACGCCTGCTTTGTCGCAAATTTCTTTAGCCTCTTCAATGGAAGCGATGCCGTGCTTTGCAAGCTCTTCATTGATTTGCTTAATTCTTCTATCAAAACTTTCAAATAAAGCCATTATCGTTTCCCTCCCTATTATTCTTCACGCGGGTCGATTAACTTTGCAGCATCATCCACACGGCCATACTGACCGCTAGCCTTCTCCAAAGCCTCGTTAGCGTCCATACCTTTTTTAATCATATCCATCATTTTGCCAAGGTGAACAAACTTGTAGCCGATGATGGTATCTTCCTCATCAACTGCAATTTTGGTGATATAACCCTCAGCAAGCTCTAAGTAGCGAGGACCCTTAGCCTTTGTTGCATATGTTGTACCTGTTTGTGAACGGAGACCTTTACCAAGGTCCTCAAGACCTGCACCGATTGGAAGACCATCTTCGGAGAATGCAGTCTGTGTACGGCCGTAAACAATCTGTAAGAAAAGCTCACGCATAGCTGTGTTGATAGCATCACAAACAAGGTCGGTATTAAGAGCCTCTAAAAGAGTTTTGCCAACCAAAATTTCAGATGCCATAGCAGCAGAGTGAGTCATACCGCTACAACCGAGAGTCTCAACCAAAGCCTCTTCAATAACACCCTCTTTAACATTGAGAGTAAGTTTGCAAGTACCCTGTTGAGGTGCACACCAACCCACACCGTGAGTAAGACCGGAAATATCCTTAACTTCTTTTACCTGTACCCATTTGCCTTCCTCCGGAATTGGAGCGGGACCGTGATAAGCACCCTTAGCAAGAGGACACATTTGTTCCACTTCATGAGAATAATTCATAAGGGAAACTCCTTTCAAATGATATTTTAATAATCTCGGCTGATAGCGCAGACAAGACATTATCACACTAATAAGCCACTTTACTTATTATAATTTCATTTTACCAAAAACGCAAGAGAAAAATGCCGATTTGTTTATTTTTTCACAATATCACCTATAAATCGACAGTTTTAACCCGGTTTTTTATTCAGTTATAAATTTTTTATAAAAAAACACCCAAGTGCCATCAAAAACACTTAGGTGTTTGCTAAATTTTATTTACGGTTCGGGTATTCCCTTTTTATCAAGCACATACTGTGCATATACAACCAAATGGTCATACACAGTAGAGTTCACAACACCCATCTCAAAACCATCAAGTTTAACAAGATATCTTCTATCGCTTTGCTTAACTAACTCAAGTTTTCTTGCACCTTTAGAAGAATCTTTGTAGGAGCAGTCAATGGTTAAATAGGTGCTCCCCGAAGCATAGCTTTCTTGAACCTCGGGACGCATTGTTGTTATGTGTGAATAATATGCAGTAAACAAAT
Organism: Acutalibacteraceae bacterium; assembly: GCA_045577495.1. Classification (GTDB taxonomy): domain Bacteria; phylum Bacillota; class Clostridia; order Oscillospirales; family Acutalibacteraceae; genus UMGS1279. The sequence continues at coordinate 5,063 of JAZNIK010000041.1, read as the reverse complement.
CGCTATCAACAGCTTTTCCATTATGGGTGATTGTAAATTCTTCATCTTTTTCATCATAACTTACATCAAAATTATATAACTTATCAGGAGTCTTTATTTTGATATTTGAAAAATCACGAAGATATTCTAAGAAAACAAACTCGTTATAGAAATCTGTTATGCCAAGTTCAAGCATTGAAAGTGCGGCCTCGGTAACGGCATAAATACCATCAAGACCCTCAACCATTACTGAATAATACTCGTTCTCGGTATCGTACATTTTAGCAATTAGCGAAACCTCATATGAACCGCATTTAATAGCAAGTTCAACCTCGGGATTATCTAATCCGTATTTTTTAACATCTGCCGCAGTTGGATGAAGTTTATAGGTATCAATAGCAACCAAGCCATTAGTTACAACACCAAATATTTCCTCTACTGCATCGGTATCAGCAAAGCGTTGATAGGAACCCAAATCAACAACATATTTTGCCATTTCATTATCTGCAAGTGGCAAAAGTTTAACCGATTTGCCATATTTTGAGCCTGAAACCGAAATGCTATCAAAGGTAGCAATTTTGCCCTCATCATCAAAATATTTTTTATCCGATGTTTTGGTGTTTTCATCCAAAACAGGTGTATCAACTATAACCTGGTCTGCCATTTTTTCGGGGGTGGTAAGATAATTTTCTACCGTACCTGCAGATACCAAATAAATTTTATCATCATCAGATACCTTTAAATAATAGCCTGAACCATCGGGTGACATTCTGCCAACCGTTACAGTATAACCGCCGCCATCACGCAGAGTGATTTTTGCAGTTAAATTAGGCTGGTCAAAGCCATAATCCAAGGTTTTATCAGGCATTTCTCTGGTGGCATAAAAGGTTGCCAATGAGTCTGCCGCAGAGCTAAGCGAACTACTTGCTATTAGGTTTTTATCATATCCTTTAAGCGACCACTCTGCAACCTTACTATCCGATGAATCGCTATCCTCACTATCAACCAACACCGATGTTAAAACCATATTACTCAAGGTGCTTTCGATTTCAATTTTTGAGATATCATCAGCCAAAACCGACTTCACCTTAATAGTATTAGTGGTGTTTTCAGAGTTTTGAGTTTCATCCTCGGGAATAAGGCTTATAGCAACCAAGCTACCCGCAATTAAAGCGGCGATAATCGCTAAAATAATTATAAGCCTAAGACGCTTTGTTTTGCCCGAAACAACCTTTTTTGGCTCCTCCCAAGAGGTGTTTTTGGTAAAAATGGTTGAAGCCTCATTCTCGGCATCAAGCTCTTGTTCAGATACCGCATCGATATCCGTTTCAGGTGCTATTTCATTTTGTTCTTGGTTTAACGGTTCTTTCTCCAAATCCAAACCAAAATACCTCCTATCAATACTAAAACAGGTAAAACATAAAGGCAAACAACTCTAACAGCCGCCTGTTGTGTTTCGGATACTGTCATAGAGGTTGTTCCTGTGATTTTGGGTAAGAAATACATACTGGAGCCATCGCGTCCGCTTATTGCGTTAACAACGGTAACTGCATATTCCATATTACCTACATCACCATAGTCAAACCACTGTGAAGAAATAAATTCGGCACTTGCAAAGTATCCAACATAGCTGGAAACCTCGTCATAATTATCGTCATAGGTGGTATCCTCAGTAACCATAACTATAGGCATCTCGCCCTTTTTATCGGTGCTAGGTGGTGTATAGCCCGACTTTGTACCCTTAGGCGCCAAAACAGCATATGGGCTTGTTGTCATAAGAATATGGCTTGTGCGCGAATCACTTGTTTCATAAACCTGCTCTAAAGCAACGTTATTACCCGAAATACAAATCTTTTCCGAAGCATTTGCGTTTTCTGTTAAATCGTTTTCTTTATTAAATACAAGTATATCATCTTGGTAACGATAGCTAGACTGTGTTTCGTATGCCATACCATCTTTAACTCTGATGCCCCACTCCTCCATAAACTGGTCAAGGTTAGGGGTAGCAGGTGAACTTATGCTACCAAACACTAAAAAGCTATTTCCGCGTTCCCCATCGTTATCTAAAAACTTATCTAAGATTTTTAACTCATTTGCAGATAAATCTGATACAGGTGATACCAAAACAACTGTATTGATATCTACCAATGCATCCTCTGTTAAAAGACCTTCAACCTCTAAAAACTCAAAGTTATATCCCTGCAAAGATTCAACAAGCGAATCTGCAGCACCTTTCTTTGCATGACCTGTTAAAAGAGCAATACCGCTTTTATTACTTGCGGCAACTGTATAAATTGCGCTTGAAAGCTCTGACTCAATATTGGACGCTGTTATTGCATAATAACCCATTCCGTACATTGCACCACCATTAGATGCATCATATAACTCATAAATTTTATCAAAAGCAATAATGGATTCTAATGTTTCTTGTTTGCCATCTACCTCACGGGTGCAACGAACAATAATATCACCATAATTTACAGTATTATCGCTATCGCTTTCTAGGGCATCAAAATCAGGTGACTGTGGGTCAACATATCTGACTTTTATTTTATTATTATATTTTGGATAGCTTTCAACAAGGGTGATTGTTTGATTAAAGTAGTTATAAGGTGTAGCGTTCTCTTGAACGTAATAGGTATTAGCAGCGTAATTAACCATTTCGCTACCGGTATAACCCTCACGTGTTGCACAAACGATAACCTCAACTGGATTTTTAATTCCCTTAATAAATTCTATATTACTCTCGGTAAGAGAGTTAGAAGAATCAGCAGTAACGTCAATAGTTGTTGGCAAACGCTTGGCGATAACTATTGAGAGGATATTAACCAAAACCAAAACAGCAATCAGCACCAATGCAAATACTACAGTATATGTGCTACGCTTTAAAAGGTTTTTGTTTTTGAGTTTTTCGTCTTTTTTAGCAGCCTTTTCTGCCTTTTTAGCCGTTCTTTCGGCTTTTTTTGCGGCCTTTGCTTCTGCTTTTTCTGATTTTTTGGCATTCTTCTCCATATCCGCTTCAAGCTCAGCCGCTTTATTTGAAGTCTGCTCAAGCACTTCTTCAGAGGTGTTTAAAAGCTCATCTTTTTTACTCATATTATCGCCTCCTTTAAGCCCAACGTTTTTTATCAAGCGCAACATTAGTAAAGAATATGAATAAAACTGTTACACTTAAAAAGAAAATTACATTTGAAAAATCTATCTGTCCGCTTGTAAATGCATTAAATCTACTAATAAAAGAAATGTTTGTGCAAAGGGTTGAAAACCACTCTTTACCAACAGTTTCTGAGAAATAATCAATCTGCATAATAAAGAATGAAACAACCAAACCGAACACACCTGCTATAATTTGACTTTCGGTAAGTGATGAAATAAAAAGCCCAATAGCAATAATAGCAGAACCCAAAAGCAAGGTACCCAATACATTGCTTAAATACAAAAGCCAATTTACTTCTGTGCTTAGCATTAAAATTATCTCATAAATAAGGCTAACCGAATAAGGCAACATAAATAATGTTAATGCAGCAAAGAACTTACCGCATATAATACGCCATAGTTTTACAGGCGCGGTGAATAAAACTTGGTCAACCTTTTGCTTTTTATCCTCACTAAGAAGGCGCATTGTGATAATAGGTGCAACAAGCATTGCGATACTTGATGTACTTATAAACATAAATGAAAGGTTTGTATAACTGCTTTCATACATATAGGAAAAATACATTCCCATAAAAAGCAACATAACCGCTATTACTATAAATCCAATTGGAGAAGTGAAATAAGCCTTCATTTCTCTTTTATAAACTGCACCCATTACTTCTCCTCCTCTCCGTAAACCGCTTCAAGCACGGCAGATTTATCTTCTTCGCTAAGTTCTTTGTTTTTTGCTTTATCAGAAAAAGCCTTGTCTGCAACATTATAAGTGCTATCGGTAAGTCTTAAGAAAATCTGCTCTAATGTAAGTTCGCGTGTGCTCAACTCTAAAATAGGCCATTTTCTATCGCTCATACGATTGAATACATCGCGCCTTACATCTGTATTTTCCATAGGCTCAATCTCAAAATCAACCGCACCAGCCTCAACACAGCCTAATGAACGGATTGTTTTAACGCCCTTGATACCACCCAAAAGTTTAATAATCTCTGCCTCAGGTCCTTGAGCGCGTAAAACTAACGAATGGTCTTTAGAAAGATTATAAGAAAGATTTACTGCAGTATCATCTGCAACAATCTCACCCTCGTTGATAATTAAAATACGCTGACATACCGCCTGAATCTCAGACAAAATGTGTGAGCTTAAAATAATGGTATGGTGTTTGCCAAGACCTGCGATGAGTTTGCGAATTTCAATAATCTGTTTTGGGTCAAGACCAACGGTTGGCTCGTCCAAAATTAAAACGTCGGGGTTGCCAACCAAAGCCTGTGCAATACCAACACGCTGACGATAACCTTTTGAAAGGTTTTTAATAAGTCTGTTTGCAACGTGCTCAATATTTACTAACTTACAAATTTCATCAATATGAGGCTTTTTAGGGAATTTAACCGATTTTAAATCATAAATGAAATTCAAATATTCCCTAACTGTCATATCAGGGTAAAGGGGCGGTTGCTCAGGCAGATAGCCAATACGGCGTTTTGCCTGCTCGGGATTATCTAGAATATCATAACCACCTATTGTTACATCACCATCGGTAAGGGATATGTAACCTGTTAAGATATTCATAATTGTGGATTTACCTGCACCGTTCGGACCAAGAAAACCAACAATTTCCCCCTCGGATATGGAAAAGCTTGCATTTTTTACCGCAACGTGATTGCCATATCGTTTGGAAAGATTTTTTACTTCAATCATCTGGTTAACCTCCAAAAGATTTTTTATATAAACCAATCATAACCGCAAAAGTTTAACAAAGTATAAACAAACTATAAACAAGCGGAATAAATATTTATAATTAGTCAATATATTTTAACATATAACTATAATATTTGCAATCAAAATATTTACAAATAGCCGTTAAATCTTCATCAGATTTTATACCGCATTCTATAATTACTCTATCCCCTTTTGAAATGCCCTCGCTTTCTTCA
>JAZNIK010000040.1:0-9478 GCA_045577495.1 Acutalibacteraceae bacterium | reverse complement strand
GAGGCGAATATCCTTAAGGCCGCCTATTTGCAAAAATGAAACTATATCATTCTTTAGATGGTCTGCCTCATGACGAAGACCTTTTTTCTTTTCAACAAAAATTCTGTAAACCATATTTCCTCCTACGCCTTTAAAGCTTTTTGACCAATATCTTTGCGGTAAAATCCGTTAGAAAATTCCACCTTTTGAACAGCTATATATGCCTTATCAAGTGCCTTGCTTAGTGTCTCGCCCGTTGCGGTAACACCAAGAACTCTACCACCCGCACTAAGTAGCTTTTCGCCATCCTTTTTGGCGCCTGCAACATAAAAACAAATATCATCATTTGTTTCGGGTAAAACGATTTCAAATCCGTTTTCATACTTAACGGGATAACCCTTAGATGCAATTATAACACAAGCCGCTGCACCATCGCTGAATTTTACCATATCTTCAGTTAATCGTTCATCTGTTACGGCACGCATAATCTCAAACAAATCGCTCTCTAAAAGGGGTAATACAACCTGTGTTTCAGGGTCACCAAAACGACAGTTATATTCAATAACCTTTGGACCCTTTTCGGTAAGCATTAAACCGAAATAAAGGCAACCCTTAAAGGTTCTACCCTCTTTATTCATTGCATCAACGGTAGGCAAGAAAATAGTTTCCATACATACCTTTGCAATATCCTTTGTGTAATAAGGATTGGGTGCAACAGTGCCCATACCACCAGTATTGAGACCTGTATCATTATCGCCTGCACGCTTATGGTCCATTGAAGAAACCATAGGAACAACGGTTTTACCATCTGTAAAGGCGAGAACTGATACCTCGGGACCTGTTAAAAATTCCTCAATAACAATGTTATTGCCGCTCTCACCAAAGACCTTATCCTCCATAATGGACTTGATAGCATCCTCAGCCTCATTTCTTGTGGTTGCTATAATAACACCCTTACCAAGTGCCAATCCATCCGCCTTGATAACAATCGGAATAGGAGCGGTTTTAATATACTCTGCGGCTTTTTCTGCCTCGGTAAATACTTCATACTCTGCAGTTGGAATACCATACTTTTTCATAAGATTTTTTGAAAAAACCTTGCTACCCTCGATAATAGCCGCCGCTTTGCTGGGACCAAAGCATTTTACACCAATTTCCTCAAGTGCATCTACCGCACCCAAAACAAGCGGGTCATCGGGGGCTACAACTGCATAATCTATATTTTCGGTTTTTGCAAAATCGCAAATACCATTAATATCCTTTGCACCAATATTAACGCAGATTGCATCCTTTGCAATACCACCGTTACCGGGCAAGGCATAAAGCGTATCAATTAGCGGACTCTTTTTAAGCGATTTTATGATTGCGTGTTCTCTACCGCCGCCGCCTATAACCATAACCTTCATAATCTTAATTTCCTTTCGGTATTAGTGATGGAATAATCTCATACCGGTAAATGCCATTGCAATACCGTATTTGTTGCAGCAGTCGATAACCGCATCATCACGGATTGAACCGCCCGGCTCGGCAATATATTTTACGCCGCTTTTTTTAGCGCGCTCAATATTATCATCAAATGGGAAGAAGGCATCAGAGCCAAGTGCTACTCCATCAATGGTAGAAAGATATGCTCTGATATCATCATCGGTAAGAGGAGCGGGCTGCTTGGTGAAGTATTTTTGCCAGTTACCATCAGCGCATACATCCTCTTCATTTCTATTGATATATCCATCAATAACATTATCTCTGGTAGGACGAGCGATATCTGCCTTAAATGGAAGCTTTAAAACCTTATCGTGTTGACGTAAGAACCAAGTATCTGCCTTTGTTCCTGCCAAACGAGTACAGTGAATTCTTGACTGTTGACCTGCACCAACGCCGATTGCTTGACCATCTACCGCAAAGCAAACCGAATTAGACTGAGTGTATTTTAATGTGATAAGGGAAATTATAAGGTCGCGTTTTGCAGAGTCGGGCAAGGTCTTATTTTCGGTAACAAGATTCGAAAGCAATTCTTCATCAATTTTAAAATTGTTTCTTCCCTGCTCAAAGGAGATACCATAAACCTGTTTTGTTTCAATCTCCTCAGGAACATAATTAGGGTCGATTTTAACTATATTGTAATTTCCGTTTCTCTTAGATTTTAAAATCTCAAGTGCCTCGGGCTCATAACCGGGAGCAATAATACCATCCGAAACCTCTCTTTTTATCATAAGAGCGGTAGTAACATCGCAAACATCAGACAAGGCTACCCAATCACCAAAAGAGCACATACGGTCGGTACCTCTTGCTCTTGCATATGCACATGCAAGTGGGGATTCATCAAGTGCCTCAATGTCATCAACAAAGCAAGCCTTTTTAAGTTTATCCGAAAGTGGAATACCAACCGCCGCAGAGGTAGGGCTAACATGTTTAAAAGAGGTTACAGCCGACATACCCAAAGCCTCTTTAAGTTCTTTAACCAACTGCCAAGAGTTAAATGCATCAAGAAAATTTATGTATCCGGGGCGACCGCATAAAATCTCAATAGGAAGTTCGGCACCATTTGCCATAAAAATTTTAGATGGTTTTTGATTAGGGTTACAACCGTATTTAAGTTCAAATTCTTTCATTTTTATTACCTCTTAATTAAACATTTTTATTTATAATGATTTCGGTTGGCTCACTTCCATCAAGCGGAACAGAGCGAACAAAAAGCGAAACCTTATTATCTTCATTTAAATTATTCCAAACAATATCTGCTAATTCTTCTGCGGTATTGGGAAGCGCAACCTCTTCGGGTTCGCCATAAAAGCTAGGAATGGGATTGCCATCACACTTATAGGTATGAATAAAATGACCAATACCGTCCTCGGCAGTATAATCAAAGGTAAAGCGATTACAAGCATTCTCTCTGCCGTTAGCCGACTTTAGAATAGAAAGCTTATACTTAAAAGCATTACGAGGAAAGGCATAATAGCAAATACCCGAAATTCTAGGTGTGAAGTTTGGTGCATCAGGCTCAAACTCGCGTGTGGCAAGTGCCTTTTCAAAAGCATAGCCGTCTACATTATCCTTATGCTCGTTCATATAATCGAAAATGGTATTGGTTTGGTCACCATTTGTGATTATATCAATAGGTCCGCGCTGTAAATATGGGTTATAAATGATAAGGCTTGGGTCAGAAAGTTTGCTTTCGTCAAAAGCCTTGGTTCTCATACCGCCCTCAAAACGCTCAAAAATACGGTTACGGCTATTCTCGCTTCTGCCCATTATAAAATAAGCAATCATAGCGTTTTTGCCGTCTGCCGATTTACCAATAACAATTCCCCTACCGGGATAAGAATTTTCGCTAAGTAATGTTTTTAAATCATATAAAGCCATTTTATATTCCACCTTAATTTTTATAATTCACTACAAACCTTTTCTAAAGAGAGAGGAAGTATTTTCCACTCTGCCTGTTCCATAACGCGTTTTTGTAAAATCTCGGGAGTGTCGCCATCCTTTATTTCAACCGCTTTTTGCATTATGATTTTTCCACCGTCGGGAATTTCGTTTACAAAATGCACCGTTGCACCCGTAACCTTAACGCCATATTCAAGTGCCGCCTCGTGAACGCGAAGTCCATAAAAGCCTTTACCGCAAAAAGAGGGTATTAAAGATGGGTGAACATTTATAATTCTATTTGCAAAGTGCGAGGTGAATTTTTCGCTTAAAATACACATAAAGCCGGCAAGGACAATGATATCAGTTTTGTTATCCTCTAAAACCGATATAAGTGTATCCTCAAACTCTACACCTAGTTGTTTTTTGTTGCAAACAGCAGTTTTTATATTCTCCTTTTCTGCCCTTTTAAGAGCAAAGGCGTCGGGATTATTCGAAACAACCAAACTGATTTTACCCGATTTAATAATGCCTGATTTTTGGGCATCTATCAGAGCCTGTAAATTTGTTCCGCCACCCGAAACCAATACTGCAATATTCTTCATACCATCACCCTATTTGATAGTGATTTTTGTATCAGATTTTACAATCTTACCGATTACATAAGCATCCTCGCCGTTAGCCTTTAAAAGTTCTAATGCTTTTTCGGCATCCTCTTTGGCTACAACAACGCTCATACCAACACCCATATTATAGGTATTATACATATCCCTCTCGGGAATATTGCCAACCTTTTGAATTAAATCAAATATTGGCAAAACCTTAATGCTATCCTTAACAATTTCTGCGCCAAAGCCATCGGGAATACTTCTTGGAATATTCTCATAAAATCCGCCGCCTGTGATATGAGAAATTGCTCTAACCTGAACCTTATCCAATAAAGAAAGTATAGACTTAACATAAATTTTGGTGGGAGCCAACAAAGCATCACCCAAACTAACTCCGCCGAGCTCGTCCTTATATGCGGTAAGGTCACAATTTTCGATATCAAAAACCTTACGAACAAGAGAAAATCCGTTTGAGTGAACACCCGATGATGCAAGTGCTATAACTACGTCATCTTCCTTCATTGTAGTGTTATCTAAAATCTTTGCCTTATCAACAATGCCTACCGCAAAGCCTGCAAGGTCATAATCGTCTATTGGCATCATACCGGGATGCTCGGCAGTCTCGCCACCGATTAAAGCGGCACCCGACTGAACGCAACCCTCTGCAACACCGCTAACAATCTCGGCAATCTTTTCAGGGATATTTTTACCGCAAGCGATATAATCCAAGAAGAAAAGCGGTTTTGCGCCAACGCAGATAATATCATTAACGCACATTGCAACGGCATCAATACCGATAGTATCGTGCTTGTCCATCAATATTGCAAGTTTAACCTTGGTGCCGCAACCATCTGTGCCGCTAACCAAAACAGGTTCTTTCATACCCATTGGAAGTCCAAAACAACCACCGAAACCGCCAACATCATCAAGGCAACCTTCGTTACGGGTTCTTGCGATATGCTTTTTCATAAGTTCAACGGCTTTATAGCCCGCTGTGATATCTACACCTGCTGCTGCATAACTTTCAGATTTTGAATTGTTCATAATAATTATTCCTTTCCGTTCCAGCAATAAGTACAAAGCTTACAGGGCTCTAAACCGATTGCTTCTATTACACCCTCAAGGGATTGAAATTCTAAGGATGCAAAATTAAGTTTTTTGCAAATTGCTTCTCTAAGATTTTTACCACGTTCGGTATTGCTATCGCTATATTCTTCAATATGCTTCATACCCTCTTCTCCCTCAAGTTCCATAATGATTTGACGGGCTAAAAGCTCCATTTCATCATTGGCTCTGGAAAAATTAAGGTATTTGCAACTATACATAATGGGCGGACAAGCAGAACGCATATGCACCGACTTTGCACCATTATCATAAAGAAAATCAACCGTTTCCTTAAGTTGGGTACCTCTAACTATTGAATCATCAACAAAAAGCAAGTTTTTATCTTTAATCAAATCGTGAATGGGTATTTGCTTCATTTTTGCTATTTTACTACGGTCAGTTTGCTTTGCCGGAGTAAAACTGCGCGACCAAGTAGGTGTATATTTTATAAAGGCTCTTGCAAAGGGCTTATGACTTGCATTAGCATAGCCTATTGCGTGAGGTGTTCCTGAATCGGGCACACCGCCGATATAATCAACCTCATCTGCATTACCTGTTGCGGCATCATTTTTTGCCATTATTTCGCCGTTTTTATATCGCATCATTTCAACATTGATGTTTTCATATGTTGAGGTTGGATAACCGTAATAACTCCAAAGGAATGAGCAGATTTTCATTTTGTTGCCAGGTGGTAAAAGCTGAGTGCAAGAATCAAAGGTAAGTTCAACAATTTCGCCCGGACCTAGTTCTTTATAAAGCTCATATCCTAGTTTTTGGTAAGCAAAGGATTCAAAGGATACGCAAAAACCATCTTCATTTTTGCCGATTTGAACAGGAATTCTGCCAAACTTATCTCTGGCTGCTATGATATTGCCATTATCCTTCAAAATCAAAATCGACGCCGACCCAACAATAACCGACTGAGCAAAATGAATGCCCTCAACAAAATCACTTTTTTGACTTATAAGCGCCGCTAAAAGTTCGGTTGAATTGACTCTGCCGCCTGTCATAGCATCAAAGTGGCCGCCGTTGCTCTCGTTAAAGTAGGTGTTAATCAATTCATCTGAGTTGTTTATTACACCAATCATACAAACTGCAAAAGCACCAAGCTTTGAACGTATAAGTAAGGGTTGTGGCTCGTAATCGCTTATACAACCTATTGCAGAGGTGCCCTGCATCTCCTCAAAAATGTTTTCAAACTTGGTTCTAAAAGGCGCGTTTTGAATATTATGTATATCGCGCTGAAGACCAATTTTTTTATCATATGCCGCAATACCGCCACGCCTTGTGCCAAGATGCGAATGATAGTCGGTACCAAAAAACACATCTGATATTGCGTCACCTTTTGTTATAGCTCCAAAAAAGCCACCCATCGTATGCCAAACCTCCGAAAAAACTATTTCCTAAAATGCCTATAAACAACTGCAGCCGACATAAAGTCGGCGCAAAATCACGCCGTTTGAATTAGTCAAGGCGCGCAAATTTTTCACATATTTCTCTATCCTTCTCCAAAACTGCTCTAGCGGCTTTTTGCCTTGCCTCAAACAGTTTGTTAGAAAGCTCTATATCATCAACCGCAAGAATTTGAACCGCAAGTATTGCCGCATTTGCTGCACCATCAATAGCAACGGTTGCAACAGGGATACCTGCAGGCATTTGAACGGTTGAAAGTAATGCATCCATACCATCTAAAACAGAGGCTTTTATCGGAATACCGATTACAGGCAAAACTGTGTTAGCCGCAATAGCACCCGCTAAATGCGCCGCCTTACCTGCCGCCGCAATAATAACGCCAAAGCCATTATCTGCCGCAAGAGACGAAAAGGTTTTAGCCTGCTCGGGTGTGCGGTGTGCCGAAAGCACGTGAACCTCAAAAGGAACACCGTAATCTTTAAGTACGTCAACTGCTTTGCTAACTACGGGAAGGTCACTATCGCTACCCATTATGATTGCAACTTTTTTCATAAATGAAACCTCCATTAAAAAATCAAAAAAGGCAGTCTTATCCCTTTAAAAATAAGACTGCCCAGACGGTCGGCTGATACCTTTCTTTGTTCCACTGTGGTAGCCCACTTTATATCCGTCAGTCACAAAGAAATGTTTAAAATTTTTCAAAAAAATTACCGCAATAAAACTTAATCTATCACGGTAATAAGTATAACATATTTTAAGGTTTGTGTCAATCAAGAAAGCCCCTTTTTTTACCCCTTTTGACAATTTTATCACAAATGGATAAAAGCGGCTTTTTTTAAGTGCTTTTAACGTATATTTTAACCATTTTTAAGTTGTTGCCACTGAGATACTGCAAGTTCGTCGCATCGCTCATTTTCGGCGTGCCCTGCGTGACCCTTTATCCAATTTATCTCAACCTCATGGGTATTATAAAGTTTTAAAAGTTCCTCCCACAAGTCAGGGTTAAGGGCAGGTTTTTTATCCGCCTTTCTCCAACCATTTTTTTGCCACGACTCTGCCCAACCTTTTGAGAGTCCGTCTGCAACATATTTTGAGTCAGTTGTTAAAATCACCTTGCATGGTTCTTTTAAAGCCTTTAGCCCTTCAATAACTGCAGTTAATTCCATACGGTTATTTGTGGTATCTTTCTCACCGCCCGAAAGTTCCTTTTCGCGTGTGCCAAAACGCAAAATGGCACCCCATCCACCAGGGCCGGGATTGCCCGAACAAGCACCATCGGTAAAAAGTTCAACTGTTTTTTTATTTTCCATAATAAAACTCCTAAATAAACGGATAGGTCAAAACATAAATCAAAGGTTGATGCACTATATATATTATAAGTGCATGTCTACCCAAAAAACCAAGCGGCACAATACGCTTTGGTGCAAATATCTTTTCATTTTTTTGAATTATATTAAATCTATACAAATAATAACCGCAAATAAATAAAAATAGCCACGGAACAAGCGGAAAATAATCTGCCGAATAAAAACTATCGGTTGTAATTCCAAGCGGAAAAAGCCAATGAATATTGTTCCAAGCGGTTGGAATAATGCCCCTTATCCCCAAAAGGTCGGTTTGATGGGGCGGTATGCCATAAAGTACAAAAAACAAAACCGCGTTTAAGATTAAGCCCAGCCATTTATTGATTTTTTTGAGAGCAAAATCAAAAATACCGCAAAATAGCATTGAAAAACCAAGCAGATGCAAAACGCCAAAATATATTTCTATTCTGCCAAACCATTTTGAACCGATAACTGTGCCAACAGTTAGCAAAATTGCAACCGCAAAGCACAAAGCACCTCTACGGATATTAGAACGCGAAAAGCCGCACATAACACCCGATAAAAGCACAAACATACCGGCAAAAACCGCCTCAACATTTGTAAAGAAATCAAAGAGGTTACCTGCAAACTCCCACCCGAAAATATCATAAAGGGATAAAAGCCAATGATAGATAACCATACACAAAACCAAAAAACCACGCAACTCATCAAGCAGAGCATAGCGCATTTTTGGAGTTTTAAAATCGACTGAATTTAACTTTGAATTTTGCATAAAAACTCCCACTAATACTGACGAAAGCTGCCAACCACACGACCTAAAATATCAATACGCTCTGCCCTGATAGGCTCAAAATCGGGGTTTTCGGGGTACAAAACAGGTCTGCCATTTTCAAAGCCCAAGGTTTTAACAGTAGCCTCATCCTCAATCATAGCAACAACAATATCACCCGAATGGACTGCAAGGTCTTTATTAGCCACTATTAAATCGCCATCTAAAATACCTGCATCACGCATACTAAGACCCGAAACACGAAGTGCAAAAAGCCCCTCCGCATCGCTTGTGGGGTACGGGATATAATCCTCTATCTGCTCCACCGCCAAGATAGGATTGCCCGCCGTAACCTTGCCCAAAACGGGAACCTGAGATGACGGAGTGCCCCCCGCTAGCCTAATACCGCGAGAGTTACCCGCATTACGAATGATATAGCCATTTTCCTCAAGTGCCTCTAAAATGCCGTGCACCGTTGAGGTTGATTTGATACCTGCATTTTTGCAAAGCTCACGCACAGTGGGTGGAATACCATCCGCCAAGGATTTTACAATAAGTTTATAAACACGTGCCTGCTTTTCGGTAAGAGTGTTTCTATCCACAAAGCACACCTCCCAAACAAAACATTTGTTCTTTATGGTTTTAGTATACCACAAGTATAAACGTTTTGCAACAAGTTTTATTATTTTTTACGGGACGTCGAGGGCACCGTCCCCTACGAATATCTTTTTTATTCTAATAGGTTTATTATATTTTTTTGCATAGTCAATCATTGATTTTGTACCCTTGCTTTTTAAGTCCCAAAAACAAATAACATAATCGGCGACCTTTGCCATTTGTAAATTTCTTTTTGGTCCTGCCGACCTACCGTATTTATTCCAATCTGCAGGATAATATTCAATTTGATATCCATTTTC
>JAZNIK010000039.1:0-17131 GCA_045577495.1 Acutalibacteraceae bacterium | reverse complement strand
GTGTCTGATGACACGGTTCTTTTATTTGTGAAGGGCGGACAAAAAAGACATTTCGGGGAGTTTTCGTATGGACTTGAACTCACGTACCAAATCACGCCGAGAGGCGTGCATATCATCAAAACGGAGTTTTGTATATCATCATTGCGAAAGTTGTTTCTTATACACACCTAAAGGTGTGATGAGATACAACACGGCTGTGCCGTGTTGATGATATACACGCTAACGCGTGATGATATACTATTGCTTTCGCAATGGATAAAAAAATTCGACAAGTTTCGACTTGTCGAATTTTTTGGTCCGAGTGACTGGAGTCGAACCAGCGGCCTTAAGTCTGCTCGTTCCTCGCATACTAATGACTTGTCGACCCAACGCTTTGCGTTCGGTACCCGACTGCGTCGCTTTTGGCTAAAAACGTGCCACCGGCACATTTTATTAACGCCAAAACCCTCTTAGGGTTCAAGAGGCCTTAATAGTATAAAAAATAAGACTGCATTTTTTGCAGTCTTATGCTTGGTCCGAGTGACTGGAGTCGAACCAGCGGCCTCTTGAACCCCATTCAAGCGCTCTACCAAACTGAGCCACACCCGGATAAATTATTGATTTTTAAAGGTGAAAAATCACCGAACATTATATTAACACGAATTGCTTTAAAAATCAAGCCTTTTTTATTTTTATTTTTAAAAATTTAGTGCCGCTGATTTCAGCGGCACTTTGTTGATTTTTAAACAAAAGCAGGCTTATTCCACAAAGCCGGATTGTACCAACTCAACCAACTGGTCAACTGCTTCTTTTTCATCGCCGCCATCTGCGCTGATTCTAATAGATGTGCCACCGATTATGCCTAGAGATAAAACACCTAATAAGCTTTTTGCGTTTACGCGGCGCTCTTCTTTTTCTACCCAAATGGATGATTTAAACTCATTAGCTTTTTGAATGAAAAAAGTTGCAGGACGTGCGCGAAGTCCGCCTTGGTTTTGAACAACTACATCCTTAACATACATGGTAATAACCTCTTCTCTCGAATAGTAAATATAAATATTTATTGCCTACAAAAATAATTGGACAACTTTCCAATACCTTATTCTAATTATAACCACAATATCTCGTATAGTCAATGATTAAATGACACTAATTTTTAACTTCTAACAATTTTATAAACAAAAATAAAATAAATTATTTTTGTTTGTGCAAATATGCTAAAATATTTTCAATATTTTGGTTAACTGGTATTTTATTTTAAAACCGTATCCTTAATTTATTCTATGCTGTGGATAATATTTGGTTATTTATCATCATTTGAGAGTTTTTCGAGATACTTTATATCCTCTTTTGTTAAATCTGCTGTTTTTAACATTTCGGGGCGCTTATTTAAAGTTGTTTCGATAGATTTTTCTCTACGCCATTTTATAATATTTGCGTGATGCCCCGAAAGCAAAACATCAGGCACCATTCTCCCCTCCCACTCGGCAGGGCGGGTATAATGCGGATACTCTAAAAGTCCATTCCAATGGCTTTCTTCGCTAAAACAAATGTCGTCAGAAAGCACACCAGGCAAAAGCCTTGAAACCGCATCAGCAACTGCAACGGCGGCTATCTCGCCACCCGTTAAAACAAAATCGCCAAGCGAAATTTCTTCATCAACGTGCTTTTCTAAAACCCGTTCATCAACGCCCTCATAATGACCGCAAAGCAAAACTATATGCTCAAGTTTTGAAAGTTCAATAGCCTTTTGTTGATTAAAGGGTTTTCCCTTTGGCGAAAGATAAATTACACGAGGCTTTGTTGCACAATTTTTAGTTACTGCTTTAATGCAATCATCTATTGGTTGAACCGACATAACCATACCCATTCCGCCACCGTATGGCGCATCATCAACTCGGTTATGTTTATCGGTTGTGTAGTCGCGAATATTGTGACACGCAATTTGCACTTTGTTTTCTTGCCTTGCCCTACCTATAATGCTTTCTCCCAAATACGCCTCGCACATTTCGGGGAATAAAGTAAGTATATCAATCTTCATAAAGTATACTTCCTATCAATCAAAAATTCCATCAAGCAGTTTTATGGTTACCTTTTCGGCATCTACATCTACCGAAATAACCACCTGCTCAATAGCCGGGATTAAAAACTCGCCCTTATCATTTGTTATATGCCAAACATCATTTGCACCTGTTTTAGATACATCGGTAATTTTTCCAATCAGCTGATTATTATCCATATTGTATACTTCGCAACCGATTAAATCACATATTAAATATCTATCATCATCTAAATTGAGGCTATTTCTATCCAGATACAAAACCTTGCCACGCAAAGCTTCTGCCATATCTATGGTTGTTATACCATCCAATTCCATAATAACTATATTTCCATGCGGGCGAGATGATTTTACCTTTACGGTTTCATAATTCTCTTTGTTTTTTAGATACAAAACCTTAAAGCCACACAAAAATTCGGGTGTATCGCACCAAGGTTGAACCCTTAAAGCGCCGCGAACACCGTGAGTGCCCACTACCTTACCAGTCTCGATTTTTTGATTTTTCATAACAAATTACCTCTTTCTTGCGACGAAAAATTCTTTGTACTTTGAAGTGGCAACAAAATATAAAGAATTTTCCGCCGCTGCACAAAGGCTGAAGCGTTTTTCGGCCCTTCTGCATGCGACGGAAAGTTAAATTAGTCTATTTCAACTGCAACCTTTTGTCCATTTCTGTTTGCAGCTGCACGCATTACGGTACGGATTGCCTTAGCGATTCGACCTTGCTTGCCGATAACACGACCCATATCATCCTCTGCAACATGAAGGTGATATACGATAACGCCTTCTTCATTAACTTCATCTACTGTCGCGGTAACGGCTTCAGGCTTTTCTACCAAGCCTGCTGCCATAGCAATCAAAAGCTCTGTCATAATAATAATTCTCCTTGAAATTTGCCAAAAGTGTATAAACGAATGTTAGGACAAGAGGAAAAACCTCTTAACCTAAATTAAAGAACGCCTTCTTTTTTAAGTAAAGCTTTAACGGTATCGGTAGGCTGAGCGCCATTAGATATCCAGGTTTTTGCTTTATCAGCGTCAATTTTTACCTCTGCGGGATCTTTTGTGGGGTTGTAATAACCGATTTCCTCAATAAATCTACCGTCGCGAGGAGATCTTGAATCAGCAACTACAACACGATAAAAAGGAGCCTTTTTAGCACCCATACGACGAAGTCTGATTTTAACTGCCATTTACATACACCTCCTACTGTGGAATTTTTATATTGATAAAAAAACCGTTGGTTTTAAAATCCAAATCCTGGTGGCAGACCAAAGCCTCTGCCAAAAGAACGTCTGCCGCCCTTTTTGTTCATTTGCTTGAACATTTTTTTCATTTGCTCATACTGGTTCAAAAGGCGGTTAACATCCTCCACCTTCATGCCCGAGCCAGCCGCAATTCTGCGTTTACGCGATGCATTTAAAATCTCGGGTTTCTCACGCTCTTTTTTGGTCATAGATTTTATTATTGCCTCTATACGAAGCATCTGTCTATCGTCGATATCTACACCTCTAAGTTGTTTTTCCATACCGGGTATCATAGACATAACGCTTTTGAGTGAACCCATTTTTTTAATACTTTCAAACTGAGAGAGCAAATCGTTCATATCAAACTTGTTTTCTGCCAGACGACGTGCAGTTTCCTCTGCTTGTTTTTCATCCAATTCATTCTCGGCTTTTTCGATAAGCGAAAGCATATCGCCCATACCAAGAATACGGGATGCCATTCTATCGGGATGAAACTCGTCTAAATCATCAAGCTTTTCACCAACACCCGCATAGATTATAGGTTTACCTGTAACAGCGCGCACAGAAAGCGCCGAACCGCCTCTTGTATCACCATCAAGCTTGGTGAGAATAACTCCATCTATCTCCAAAAGGTCGTTGAACGCCTTTGCAACATTAACGGCATCCTGACCTATCATAGCATCAATAACAAGCAAAATGTTGTTAACCTCAACCGCCTTGGTGATACGGATAAGCTCACCCATTAAATCTTCATCAATATGAAGTCTGCCTGCGGTATCTAAAATAACATAATCGTTGCCATAATCACGCGCGTGCTTAACGGCAGCAACCGCGATTTTCTCGGGTTTTTCGGTGCCCATTTCAAAAACGGGAACCTCTGCGGCAGCACCTACAACCTTTAACTGCTCAATAGCGGCAGGGCGATATATATCACAAGCAACAAGCATTGGACGATGCCCTTCTGCCTTTAGTTTTTTAGCAAGCTTTGCGCTATGGGTTGTTTTACCAGAGCCCTGCAAACCACACATTAAAATAACAGTTGGTATTTTAGATGCGGTTTTAAGTCTTTTATGCTCACCACCCATAAGCTCGGTGAGTTCATCTCTTACGATTTTTATAACCATCTGCGCGGGGGTAAGGCTTTCCATAACCTTTTCACCAACGCATTTTTCTGTAAGTCTGTTTGAAAAATCCTTAGCAACCTTATAGTTAACGTCAGCCTCTAACAAGGCAAGGCGAACCTCACGCATGGCAGTTTTAACATCACTTTCGCTAAGCTTACCCTTCGAACGAAGCTTTTTAAAAGCCGCCGCAAGTTTATCTGAAAGCGTTTCAAATGCCATGTTGTTCCCCTCCTTTTAGTCATCTAAAGACTTCTCTAGTTTATTAACCAAATCCTTAATTTTATCTTTATTATTTTCGGCAACCGCATTTTTCAGTTCTAAAACAATACCCGACTGAATTTTGTTGCGTTTTAAAAGCCCAAGCTTTTCTTCTATATACAAAAGCTCTTTTTCGGCGCGTTTAATAACATCCATAGCGCCCTGCCGTGAACCGCCCTCATTCTCTGCAATTTCAGAAAGTGAGAGGTCATCAAAATAATACAGTTCTAACATATGGGCTTGTTTTTCGGTAAGCAAAGGTCCGTAAAGTGCCAAAAGGTCGCAAATAAGAAGATTTTTTGACATATACTTTCCTCCTATATAATCTTAAACCTTGAAGATTATATCATATAGAAGCGCATCTGTCAAGTTTTTTTCTTGACAGATTGGATTTTCTTTTTCTACTGACAAAAATATTGTTGAAAAAAAGGAGAAACGCCTATATAATAAATGTATATAATATTGTGAATTGGAGTTATATTATGAAACTAAAAAAACTTCTTTTGGTTTTTTTGTCGCTTATAATTTGTTTTACCTGCTTTGTTGGTTGCAACGAGGTTGAAAATTATATACTTTATATGGAACTTAATGAAAAGCCCGATACACTTGACCCACAATTAGCAAACGGGAACACCGAGGAACTTATTGTTAAAAATCTTTTTGAGGGGCTTATGAGAAAAGATGAGTCAGGCAAGATTGTAACGGGCGCCGCCGAAACATATGAAATATCCAACAATAAACTCACATATACATTTAAAATTAGAGAAAACGCAAAATGGTCAAACGGAGATGATTTAACGGCGGAGGATTTTGTTTTTGCCTTTAACCGCGCCGTTAATCCCAAAACCAAAGCGCCTTATGTTTCCTCGCTTTACAGCATAATAGGCGCAAAGCCAATAAACAGTGGCGAAAACACCTCCTTAGGAGTTACCGCACTAAACAATAAAACCCTACAGATAAAACTTAAAACCCAAAACCCCGATTTTTTAGAGACACTTACAACCGCAATTTGTATGCCCTGCAACAAAAAGGTGTTTGAAAAGGCAGAGGGACAATACGGTAAAGTAAAAGAACATATAGTATCCAACGGTTCATACAGAGTCCGTTTTTGGACAAAAGACGGTGATTTTTCTCTGCGCCTTAACAAAAACGAAGAATATTCGGGTGATTTTGCTTCGGAGGCTAATGCAATTATATTCTCGGCGGGTGATACTAAAGGTCGCGCAGCAAGAATCGACAAAGAAAACCTGGATTTAGGCTTTATTGATTTTAGTGAAGCAACCAATCAAAGCAACCTTTTTACCTTTGAAAAAATCTGCTACGCATTGGTTATAAACAAAAACTCGCCTATTGGTAGCACAGCGTTTCGCAATGCTTATTCTTTAGCTATTCACCGTAACCGATTAAAAAACGAGCTTGGCAAAAGTCTAACCGAAACTAGCCTGATTCTTCCGTCATCAATTTTATTAAATGGCAATATACTATCTAAAAAAATAAAATCATATGCACCTAGCATATACAATCCTGATGAGGCATACAGACTCTATCTAAATGCCGTTAAAGAACTTGGCAAACCTCCCACATCTACCGAAATTGTTTATTATGGCGGTGGAGAGGTAACCCAAATGGCAAGGCTGGTAGCCGAAAACTTCCAACAGGCCTTTGGCGCGGTTGTTAATTTAAAGTTGGCTAGTAGTGAAAAAGCTTTGCTATCTGCGGTCGAAACCCAAAACTATCAACTAGCAATTATACCCATCACCGCTCAAAACAGTTCGGTTAATGATTTTTTAGAAACCTTTACTTCTGCCTCAAAACAAAATATATATGGTTTTAAAAACGAAAAATATGATGCTGAGGTCAAAAAAATCAATCCCTCTTCAAGCGAGTCGGATATAATCAAAACAACCGAAAATGCGCTTCAACTAATTATGCAGGATTTAAGCATTATCCCAATTTGCTATTCCACCGAAGCCTTTGCATACGGTAAAGCATTTTCAGTGCCAACCATTTCTCCCTACGGTGGCGTTGTTGACATGGCTTTGGTTAGAAAGATAAACTAAGCAAACATAGGCTTAAGGAGAACTATTATGGAAAATTTAGTTGCTTTTTCAAATCATTATGGCTCAGATATTTCGTTGGTTGCGGCAGGTGGCGGCAACACCTCGATGAAAGAAAATGGTATCCTTTATGTAAAGGGTTCGGGTACTGCTTTGGCAACAATTAAAAAAGAGGATTTTGTTTTGCTTGATATGAACAAGCTTTTGGCAATACCAAAAAACAATTATCCCGATAATGATACTGCTCGAGAAGCAACGTTTTTGAAAGATATTATGGATGCCAAACTGCCCGGCGAAGAAAACAAACGTCCTAGCGTAGAAACCCTTTTACACGCACTGTTTCCTAAAAAATATGTACTTCACCTGCACCCAACAGTCGTTAATGGACTTACCTGCTCAGTTTATGGCAAAGAGGTAGCAAATCGTTTGTTTCCTAATGCAGTTTGGGTTGATGAATGCAAACCGGGATACACCTTAGCTATAAAACTTTTTAAAGCTATCACTGATAATATTGATACGGTTTTACTTCAAAATCATGGTGTTTTCTTTGCGGCAAATACCCCAAAAGAATTAGATATTCTTTTAAAAAATATGATTACAACCTTGCAGGGAGAAATAGAAAAAAACTATAACCCCGATTTTGACAGTACCCCATCTTTGGAGCATCCCTTTACTCCCGACCACATTGTATATTGTACAACGGGACCTATACTTCCCGATAATGATAACGCACGGCTTTTGTGGGAGGATGCTAAAAAAATCGCAAAATATTCCGCCTCGTTTGGTGGTCAACGACCAATGGCAGATGATATGGTGGATTTTATTAAAAACTGGGAAGCTGAAAGTTATAGAAAAAGCAAAGCATAGAGCACAATCCCTTTTGCAAAAAGGCAAAAGGGATTGTTTTTATCCTTAAATCCCATATCCACTTGTTATTGGGTCTTTGAAAATTGGAATATGCGGCGGTGCAAAGGTGAAAATTGTAAAAAGCGCGGCAATCACGCATAACAAAACAAATGCCAAAACGGGTGACAGACAAAACGCCCTACCACTTTTAAATAGTTTTGTTTCTACAACAAAAGCTATGGCCGAGGAGATAAAAAATATTAAAATATTTATCAAATCAATCGATGCTCCAAATACACCTGTATAAGTGTAAAATAAAACAGGAATAAGTGTTGTGCCAACAAGTATACCAACAAGCTTTATGCACCAATAATTAGTACAATCTCTACCCCAAAAAAACCACTGTATTATAGCAAAAATAAATAGTGGGGAAAATAGTATTTTCATATGCTCGAACGTAGATTCATTAACAGCGGAAATGGGTGCAAAAATTATCTTTTCTCCACTCCACGCATATAAAAAATGCAAAAGTGTACCCACGGCCACCGAAAAAACAAATCCTAAAATCTGTAAGCCCTTTAAAGACAGTTTCATTATTGACTCCCCCGTTCTTATATTTTATTATTGCTTATTTTTTTGATTTATTTTATAATAAATTATATATGATTTTTGGGAGGATTTTTATGCAGAAAAATAAAACAAAGCAATCTCTTTGGCAGATGCTAAAATTCACTCTTTTTTCGGCATCAGCGGGTATAATTCAAATAGGCGCTTTTGCGCTTTTAAACGAGCTTATAAGTTGGAGTTATTGGCCATCTTATCTTATTGCTCTTATCCTTTCGGTTTTATGGAACTTCACATTAAACCGCAGATACACCTTTCAGTCTGCCGCAAATATTCCGATTGCTATGTCTAAGGTTTTTGGGTTTTATCTTGTTTTTACTCCTCTGTCAACTTGGCTTGGCCAAGTTGCAGAAAATTGCGGAGTTAACGAGTACATAATTTTAGGAGTCACAATGATATCAAACTTTGTATTAGAATTTTTGTTTTGCAAATTCTTTGTTTACAAAAACCAAGAAAATACTAGGATACATAAAACAAAAAAAAAATAATAATAATAGCGGCTCCTTCCTTTTGGAAGGTGCCGCTATTATTTTGGCATTTTAAATTGGTTTTAATATTTTATTAAATCCTTATTTTGCCTTAGTTGTGTAAACTGATACACTATACGCAGGGATTGTATCGGTAAGAGATGTTGAAACATTTTTGAAAATTCTACCGTATTCGGTCGGCGTAGCATCACTTGTTGGGTTGATGGTTGCGCTCGCCTCATTATATCTGTAAAGAGTTGTGTTGAGTGCGCTAGCGAAACTAAGATTGATTTGTTTCTCACTAGAGCCCATATTTACAACAGTAAATGTCCAACTGCCATCTTCCGATTTCATTGCGCCAACATAAACGCCCTGATTTGAAGTTTTATTACCAGTGCTTGTTTTGTAAGACGTGCCGTCCTTTGCACTATTAAATCTCATAAACAAGCTAAGCGGGTAGTAAGCTGCATAAGGAACATCAGAGGTCAAAAGTGATGGAGCAGTACCACACATATGGATACCTTCATCAAACTCTGTGCTAGTTTCTGTTGAATCGCCCCAAGCCTGATCAAATATCTGCTACAATCAATATATTTTTTTGGCTTTTGCATATTTCTTTTAAGCGCTCTATAGCGCCCTTTTCAATATAAACATAATCTATATTGCAGGTATGGAATTTTCCACAATCACATTTAACGCCTTCTAGCAATTTGTTAATATCCATAAAAAGTTACCCCCGCTTAATCTCTGTTAAAATTCAATTATTTTATATCTTCATATAACATTTTAATGTTATCGTATATAAAATCGGGTTGTATTTGTTGTGTTTCTATATCTTGCAAGGTGCCCTCGCCAGACAGCACAAAAATGCTATTTATACCCGCGTTTATACCACTGGCAATATCTGTATAAAGGCGGTCACCAATCATAGCGGTTTCAAATGGTTTAAAGCCTGTTTTTTGCATAGCTAAAAGCGCCATAGTGGGTTCGGGCTTTCCAATAAAGGTAGGTTGTCTTTTAGTAGCATTATACAGCATTTGGCTAACCGAACCGCAATCGGGTACATAACCATACCACGTTGGGCAAACCCAATCAGGATTTGTTGCGATATAGTCAATCCCTTTATTCAGCAAAATACATGCATCCTCTAGTTTTTTAAAGGTTAGCTCGGTATCAAAGCCCATGCAAAGACAGTCGATATCATCCTCCAACTTATCCGTGATGGGTAGGTTGGATTTTTTTAACTGCTCCTTAAAGGACTCGGTGCCAAGAGCATATATTTTATTATAGGATTTATTTTTAAGATAAAGTGCGGTTGCATCGGTTGATGTTAAAAAATCATCCGCCGTTGAGGGAATTCCAATGCTTTTTAATTTTTCTACATATTTGTCAACGCTTTTTGAAGAATTGTTTGTTAGAAAAATATATTTACCGCCTATTGTTTTTATATGCTCTAAAAACTCTATAACGCCATCGAATAATTTATCATCAAGATATATTGTTCCATCCATATCAAGAAGGAATAATTTTACATTATCAAGTGATTTTTTAATTGTGACCAGTCCCTTCTGCTATCTAAAAACACTGCTTAAAATTAAATTCTTGCAACGCCTGTTTCTCTAGCGGTTTTAATAACTGCTTCTGCAACAACTTGAGCAACTCGCTTATCAAGAGCGGGAGCAATGATATTTTCCTCAGTGATTTCATCATCGGGAATAAGCGAAGCTAGTGCAAAAGATGTGGCTACCTTCATTTCCTCGTTAATGCAAGATGCTCTGCAATCAAGCGCACCGCGGAAAATACCCGGAAATGCTAAAACATTGTTAATCTGGTTAGCAAAGTCTGAGCGGCCTGTACCAACAACTCTGGCGCCTGCCGCCTTTGCAACGTCAGGCATAATTTCGGGAACGGGGTTAGCCATAGGGAACATAATAGCATCACTTGCCATACTCTTTACCATTTCAGGAGTTACAAGGTTGGGAGCAGAAACGCCGATAAATACATCTGCACCACAAAGTGCATCTGCAAGAGTACCCTTTTTATGTTCAAGATTTGTAACCTTGGAAATCTCTTCTTGCGCAGGATTATTGTTTTTATCGCCCTGGCAAATGATACCAAAACGGTCGCAGAAGGTAAGATGCTTAACACCCATATTCATAAGATGCTTGCCTATAGCAATACCTGCAGAACCTGCGCCATTTATTACAACCTTAACCTCGCCAATATTCTTTTTAACGAGCTTTAATGCGTTGATTAAGGCAGCGGCAACAACAATAGCGGTACCGTGCTGGTCATCGTGAAAAATCGGAATATCGCAGATTTCCTTTAACTTCTGCTCGATTTCAAAGCAGCGAGGCGCCGAAATATCCTCAAGGTTAATTCCGCCAAAGGAACCCGAAATAAGATAGATGTTTCTAACAATCTCATCAACATCCTTTGATTTAATGCAAAGGGGGAAAGCATCTACATCGGCAAAAGCCTTAAAGAGAGCGCATTTTCCCTCCATTACGGGCATACCTGCCTCGGGGCCAATGTCACCAAGGCCGAGCACTGCGGTACCATCGGTGATAACAGCAACAAGATTGCTGCGGCGAGTAAGCTCGTAAGACTTATTTATATCCTTATTTATCTCTAAACAAGGTTCTGCAACACCGGGAGTATATGCAAGAGAAAGGTCCTCTCTAGTGTTAATTGGAGCGCGTGAGATAACCTCTATCTTACCGTTCCATTCATAATGCTTTTTAAGTGATTCTGCTTTAATATCCATCGTTTAGTCCTCCCAAGGAAATTTGTACTGTGTAAGCCCAAGTTCATCTCTAATAGCGATGATTTCTTTCTGAACAGACTCGTTGATTGGAACTCCGCCTTCGCGTGCAATACGGATTTCATGCTCTTTCTCGCCTGCGGTGTATATACGCTCTGCGCCTGGAGCCTTTTTGGAATTGCGCATACTACGGCAAATTTCTCCTGCCTTTTTACGAGCAATTTCTTCACCGGAAAAGTGGTCTGTATCGATAGCAATAAACCAGTGACCAAGCTGATATGGGCGAATATTGCCGTTTTCATCCTTACCATCAAGGTCCTTACCATAAGCGCCATCCTGAAGAATAGAGGAGAAAAATTCTACAGCAAGAGCAAAACCATAGCCCTTGTATCCGCCAAGGTCCTCGCCAATGCCTCCAAGTGTGGTGAGAGCAGCGGTACCATTTCGGATTTTACGCAGAGCAACACCTGCATCTCCCTCAACAGCATTACCATCAATGTCAATAACGGTGCCGGGATGCACATCCTCTCCGATTCTCTCATAATACTCTACTTTACCATTCTGTGTAATAGAGGTAGCGCAGTCAAAATTAAAATCAAAGGCTTCGTCGGTAGGAACGCCGATGGTAAAGGGGTTGGTACCAAACATACCTTCTACACCGAAAGTTGGGGCAACCGATGGACGAGCGTTAGTACCGGTCATACCTATACATCCTGCATTTGTAGCCATTGTTGTATAGTAACCTGCAATACCATAGTGACAGGAATTACGAACAACAACCATACCCATACCGTACTGTTTAGCCTTGGCAATAGCCATGCTCATTGCCTTGTGTCCGATAACCTGTCCCATACCGTGATGTCCGTCAATAACAGCAGTGGTGGGTGTTTCTTTAACGATTTCAAGGTTTGTTACGGGTTGTTGAATACCAGCTTTAATGCGGTCAAGATATATCGGCTTGAAGCGATTTACGCCGTGAGATTCGATACCTCTCTTATCCGATTCCAGAAGAACATCTGCGCAAATTTCTGCGTCCTCTCTGGGAATTCCGTAACCAACAAAAGAGTCGATAACGAAACTTGTAATTGTTTTCCAGTCAACTATGTTTGTTTTTGCCATTTTTTCATCCTCCAAATTAAATTGTTAAAAAGATGTTGTTTTAAAACCAATTATATACCTTGTTGACAAAGTTTAACAACATATATTATAATAAAACAATCAAAAGCGATTGTCAATTGCTGGCTTTAAACTAGATAATCAATCAAAAACGCTCAAAGGAGATTTCTTATGTTAAAAGAAGAACGATACGATAAAATTCTTGAAATTCTTGAAAAAGAGCAATATGTTTCTGCCGCAAAACTTAGCAAAATGCTTTATGTGAGTCTTCCTACAATTCGCCGCGACCTTGCAGAACTTGGACGCAGACATCAAATCATTAGAAGTCATGGCGGTGCTAAAAAAATCCAAGCTGAACACATTGTTACTCCTTTGAATTTCAGAAAAACGGTTAACGTTACTGAAAAAAGAGAGCTTTGTAGACGTGCGGCAAAATTAGTGAACGATAATGATATTATTTTTATAGACGCTTCTACAACCACGCTGCAGATGGCGGATTTTTTGAGCGAAAAAAAGGGCATCACCGTTATAACAAATGGTATACCTATTGCTAGTTTGCTTGTAAAAAAAGGTATTAAAACATTCTGCACCGGCGGTGAGATTTTTGAAAACTCTATGGCTCATTTTGGAAGCTTTGCCGAGGATTTTATAAGAAGATTTAATATTGATACCTTTTTCTTTTCTTGCCACGGAGTAAACGAAAAAGGTATGCTTACCGACCCCTCCCTACCTGAAACACAAATTCGAAAAGTGGCTATAAATCAATCCAAAAAAACAGTCTTTCTATGCGATAAAACAAAGTTTTCCCTCTCTACCCCATACAATTTGATTTCTATTGAAGAAATAGATTGTGTAATTACAAACTTACCAAAGATAAATGAATATTACAATTTTTCTAATATTGATTGAAGCATAATATATTTTGACCATATAATACTTTCTATTTGTCTTGAAAAAATAACAATTATATATTAAAATTTAATATATAAAGTTGTAAAAAAAGCAAAATTTCATTTTAAAAAGGTGAAGAATATGAAGTACGTAGTTGACCATGATTATCACATACACTCCCTACTTTCTCCCTGCTCAAACGACCCTGAGCAAACTAACGAGCGTATTTTAAAATACGCAAAAGAAAATGGCTTTAAACAAATTTGTATAGCAGACCATCATTGGGATGAGGACATTCCCGGTGATGAGATATGGGTGGGTCAAGGATATGATAAAATTTCTCGTGCTCTTCCCTTGCCTCAAGCAGAAAATATAAAGTTTTTATTTGGTTGCGAAGCCGATATGAAATATGACTACCAAATTGGTCTTGCTCCTGAACATTATAATCGATTTGATTTTGTAATAATCGCCTTAACGCATCTTCATTTTACAGGTTACGCTATTACAGAAGAGCTTAGCAAAACAATAGAAGGAAGGATTGAAACCTGGATTAAAAAATTTGAAGCCCTTTTATCAATGGATTTACCATTTCATAAAATGGGAATAGCCCATCTTGCCAGTGGCTTGATTGGCCAAACCAGAGAGCAAACATTCGAGATTCTTCGTAGAATACCTGAAGAAAAGTTAATGGAGTTGTTTACAAAATCGGCTAGTCTTGGTGTGGGTATTGAATTAAACGCTTGTGATATGCTCTTCACCGATGAACAAGCAGATGCTGTTCTTAGAATTTTTGAATCTGCAAAAAAGGCAGGCTGTAAGTTTTATCTTGGTAGTGATGCGCATCATCCAAAGGACCTTTTAGAAGCTAAAAAGCTCTTTGAAAAGGCTGTTGATTGTTTATTCCTCACCGAAGAAGATAAATATCATATTCCAAATCATTTTTAAATAATTATAACATAAAACTAACAGCAAGGAGTATACAATTATGATTTTTGAAAATATGGATAGAATTGTTTTTGCGGGAGATTCTGTTACCGATATGAACAGCATAAATCCTGTAGGAGAGGGTCTTTTCGACAGTTTAGGTCACGGGTATGTTAGAAAGGTTGAAAATTTGCTATCTGCATACTATCCCGAAATCAAACTGCGCATTACAAATTCAGGTGTATCAGGTAATACAAGTCGCGACCTTCTAAATAGATTCGACCGCGATGTTGTTGAATTAAATCCAAATTGGGTTTCTATCTGCATAGGCATCAATGATGTTTGGAGGCAATTTGATTCCCCCGCAATGCTAGATGCACAAGTAATGCCCGATGAATATGAAAACAATCTTGAAACTATGATTTTAAAGGTTAAAGATAGCGTTAAAGGTGTTTTTATACTTTCCCCCTACATAATCGAACCCAATACCGAAGATATGATGCGTAAAAGAATAGATGAATATATTGAAATATGCAAAAAACTTGCAGAAAAACATAATTGTACATTTATTGATTTTCAAGAAATGTATGCAAAATATTGCGAAATCAGGCATTCCTCATATATTTCGTGGGATAGAATTCATCCAAATCAGGTTGGCTCTACCCTTATGGCAAATGAATTCTTAAAAAAATGCGGTTTTGATTATAGCAGAATATCTAATTAGGTTAACAAATAGATACTTGAAACTAAATTATCATATGGTAAAATGATATGCACCCTAAAAGTTACACACTTTTAGGGTGCATATTTTTTGTAAAAAGCGAAAATAAATCAATGCGGAGCGTTGTTAGTGATATTCTGTGCTGCGCACAGAGTGATATTATGCCTTACGGCATAGTGATATTTTTGCTAACGCAAAAGTGATATTATATTCGCCTCCAAAACTCGCAAAGCGAATACCACTTGCGAAGCAAATATAACTGAAAAAGAACTGGGTGAAAACCGAAGATTTTTTAATTACTATCTTCGTCATTTTGACTTTTCTTTAATTTGATTTTTTTAACTAAAACAATACTATATAGAATGACTGAAATTATAAACAACGGTCCTGTGGATACATAAACTGCAAAGGGAATTTCTAAACAGATATTCAAAAGATTTATAATATTACCAATTAACAGACAAATTGATGCAACCAACTGTAATACATTAACTTTTTTCATATAATCATCTCCTTTGGTTTATTATATGCTTGTGTTAAATCGGGGACAAATCAACCCTTGGCTCCTCTGACAAGCGGAGGCTCTTGTTTCAACTTGTGGCAGTCATTTCCACAAGTTGAATTTTCCGCATAACAACAAGCATTTTCTTGAATTTTATATAATATTTTTCATCACATTTTTCAAGTTATATATACAAAAAGAGTTATCCCTAAATTAAGAGATAACTCTATTTTTGATGGTATGACAAAAATCATACCGACACACCCAAAATCATACTAAAGGAAATACCGTTAAAAACTTTGTTTTTAAGCAGTAAATCTGCCGAAAGTATGACGGTTATTCCTGCCTTGCCCTGTACGTTACTATATTTTTTGAAATTAAAATATATAGTCCGTTATGCAATCATACCAATGAACATAAGTTTCTCCGTTAATAATAAGTTGTTCATTGTTGGGGAGTTGTTCACTCCATTTCTTTTTATAACGTTTTATTGCCCAATCATCACGATTGAATCTACGCCAAAGAATTGTTCTTCCGTTTTCATCAATATACTGTTCTATTGCAATCGCATTGTTAAAATGTCCCAAATCCATTACACATACTGTATCAAAACTCTTTTTACCTATTTCAACTTTGAAACACCCTACAATGTCTATTATTTCATTATCGCCTGTTTTGGTAATGTTATTTCCAATGCGGTTTATGATGCCTTTGGATTTTAATTCAGTTTCGTTTCCGCAATTATCTTCACCAAAACCCCAGTTGTTCATAAAAACCTCACCATCAAGAAATGTAATGGTTTTTTTAACATCGTTTTCTTGATGAGTTTCCGATAAATATCTACAATGTGTATCTGTCAATTGTGCAACAAATACTCTTTCGTTTTTTCGATTGTTTTTTATATCGTGCTGAATGCTCGTTATTTCAACACCTTCAATACCGTGAACCTCCGCTTTGCCTATTACGCTAACCTCAGAATACTCATCACATTTTTTAGTTTCAAAATCATACAATCCCCAAGTTGTTTTTTCTCCGAGTTTTGGTATAATACTCAAACCTTGAAGTTCCTCACATTTTACAGTAAAGGGTGTTTTAGATAACGGTGTAATTTTATAATCAGGTAATCTATCTGGTAGTTTATTCATAACATCATCAACCTTTCTAATGTAAGTGTTTGATGGGTATATCCTTTTGAAATTCTTTTTAGCAGTATATAAACGACTCTTGACAGTTCCAATAGGAATACCCAACCTTGCGGCAATTTCAGTTTGAGGCAACTCTTTCCAATATGATAGATAAAGAATTTGTTTATCTTTATCACCAAGTCCCTCCAATACATCGCTGACTGTATATCTCAACATATCCAAATCGTGTTTGCGAAAGTCCGAATTCGTTTAATTCTTCTATAGGTATTTCTAAATCTTTGGATTTTTCCCTAAAATAATCATTACATTTATGTCGTGCAATACCTATTATCCACGCTTTGAAAGATGCTTCTGTTTTAAGTTGCCCGAAGTTTTTAAATCCAGTTAAAAACACATCTTGCAGAATAT
>JAZNIK010000038.1:0-15105 GCA_045577495.1 Acutalibacteraceae bacterium | reverse complement strand
ACTTGTAAAGATAACGAATTTATGTTATAATATAAATACTATCATAGTGCTTTTCAATGCTGACAGGTATTGAAAGGAGCTAGATAAATATGACTGCAAAGAAAGATAAAGGTAGAAGATTAGATAAGGATCGGGTTACACTCCGAAAGGGTGAATCCCAAAGAGCAGACGGAATTTATGATTACCGTTGGAGCACTCCCGATGGTAAGCGCCACTCGATATACGCAGGCACCCTTGAGGAACTTCGTGAAAAAGAAGAACAAATTATCCTTGATAAAAGGGACGGCATTAAAACGGAGATTCGTTTGATAACGGTCAATGATGTATTTGACCTGTGGTGTGATTTGAAACGAGGTTTAAAGCATAACACCTTTCAGAACTACAAGTATATGTACAATATGTTTGTGCGTCCCACGTTCGGTAAACTGCGGATTGCGAATGTCAGAAAATCGGATGTAAAGAGGTTTTATAACCGCTTGGCAGACGATAGGATTTTGACAATAGCAACCATTGACAATGTGCATACGGTTCTGCATCAAGTGTTTAACTTGGCGGTGGATGACGGTTACATACGCATTAATCCCACCGATAACATGCTGAAAGAACTGAAACAGTCCCATAATTTTCAGGTAGAAAAGCGGAAGGCACTTACTATCCCTGAACAACAGTTGTTCATTAACTTTCTTAAAAATCATCCGGTGTATCGGCATTGGTATCCTGTGTTCGCTATTATGCTTGGCACGGGATTGCGTGTTGGTGAATTGATAGGACTACGGTGGTGCGACATTGATTTGGATGAAGGACTTATCCACGTCAATCACACCTTGGTATACTACAATCACGGTGACGGTAACGGGTGTTCCTTTAGTATAAACACCCCCAAGACTAAAGCCGGTGAACGAACCGTACCGATGATGGATGATGTTAAAGAAGCATTCCTGCTTGAAAAGCAAAACCAAGAGGATGCCGGGGTTAAGTGCAAAGCGATTGTTGATTGCTATACAGATTTTATCTTTATAAATCGCTATGGTGATGTTCAGCATCAAGGAACACTCAACAAAGCAATTCGAAGAATCATCCGTGATTGTAATGATGAAGTGTTGCTCAAAGGAGATAAGGATCCCGTTCTGTTGCCGCCCTTTAGTTGCCACAGTTTGAGACACACTTTTGCTACTCGCTTGTGTGAGTCGGGTATCAATATAAAGGTGATTCAGGATGTTTTAGGTCACGCTGATATCAGCACAACAATGGATATTTATTGCGATGTGACCAATGAACTGAAGAAGAAAGAGTTTACAAGCTTGGGTGAATTCTTCAAGGACAAGCAAATTTAATCTACTACGCCAATGGTACGCCAGTTACTACGCCAAAATGCCGCACAGATACAAAGGGTTATATTCTGTGTTGTAAAAATGGCTTACAAAGACGGCCTCAAACCATAGGAGTTTTGTACACTTAGGTATTGTTTTGTAACTTCGGGGGCAGAGGTCCCCACAATGAAACCTATTGACTAAACAACTCTCTATACCCTGTATATCTATTAATATGCAGGGTTGTTTTTTGTATCAAACCAATTTATGTAACAACATAGTATAAAAAAGTGACATAGGCGGCAAAAGGTGATAAACTAAATAATAGTTTTAATTATGTATTTAGGGGTAATGTTATGATTAAAAAATTTTGCAGTATATTATTAGTTGTTTTATTATTATTGCAGTGCGTTGCATCTACTGCGTTTGGTGCTATAGCTAAAAAAACCACCTTAAAAATCACAACTCAACCAGCATCTGTTGTAGCAAAAAGCGGAACTACTGCAAAGGTTAGTTTTACGGCTAAGGGGGATTCACTTAAATACACTTGGTATTTTAAAGATGTTAAGGCTAAAAAATTCACTAAGTCTAGCTCGTTTAAAGGCAAAAGTTATTCGGTAACTATGAATTTGTCGAGAAAGGGTAGACAGGTTTATTGTATAGTTAAGGATAAATACGGTAAATCTCTAAAAACAAAAACTGTTACACTTTATATGGGCACCCCTTTAAAAATAACTGCACAACCAAAGTCGGTATCGGTTAAAAACGGTACTACCGCTAAGGTTAGTTTTTCGGTTAAGGGCGACGGCTTAAAATATACTTGGTATTATAAAAATTATGGTGAAAAAAAGTTCGTAAAAACAACCGCTTTTAAGGGTAAAACTTATTCGCTTAAAATGACTACTGCCAGAGGCGGCAGACAGGTTTATTGTGTGATAAAGGATAAGTATGGAAAGTCGGTAAAAACTAATACGGTAACACTTTCTGTAAAGCTTTCCACAATAAATTCGGGCATATATTCTTTTTGTAACTTAAAAACTGGTACATATCTTTCCGCTAGTAATAACACATTAAAACTAAGCAAAACGGCTAAAAATTGGGATTTAAAATCAAGCGGAGAAAACGATTTTTATGTATATTCCAAAGGTACGGATTTGCTTTTAGACATTCATAATGCTTATGTTGCTGAGGGCACAACGGTTAAAGTGTGGCAGATGACGGGATATGATGTGCAAAGGTGGAAGATTGCTAAAAATCCAAATGGCACCTACTCGCTGTTGAGTGCGGCAAATAATAAATATTGTTTGGGCTTTAAAAATGGAAAAGCAGTGTTGCAAAAAAGGAATATATCCAATAAATCACAGGAATGGAAGGTTACTAATAACACCTCAAAATTTTATCGTTCGGTTTTAAGTAAAGGTAAGATTATAGAGTTGCAACTTCCGACCGATATTACAAAGGTTATTACCACCTCTCGCCTACAAAAATGGGCAAATGATTTAGAAACTGCGTATTATTCATTCTATGAATTAACCAATTATAAGCCATTTAAAAATATAGTAGTTGAAGCATATAAGCCTTGCGAATATATTGGATATGTCACGACCGGTTCAAACGTTATTCATATAGATAATGAATTTATATATGATGATTTAAAGAAAATGTCGGCGCGTAAAAACGATTGGAATTTCTGTGCCTTGCATGAAATGGGGCATATGTTTGATTTTGACCGCTCATGGAAATTTGAAGCAGAGGTTATGACCGATTTTAAACTTCCATACGTTTTAGAAAAAAATTGTGCAGAGGCGGCGCCATCAGAGTTTGGTGCATCAACCGTATTTAAGGGTAAAGAAATTATAAAGGCATATAATATTCTTGGCTCGGATTTTTCTAATAAATATGATATTTTTGGCATATCCGAAAGATTTTTAAAGATAAAAAATGATATCGGTTGGACTCCAATTAAAAAAACATTTCATTATATGCAAAAAAACAATAAAACCTATATAGACTTGTCAAAACCCCAACGATTTGAAAAATTTGTTTCTCTGCTTTCGTCATATAGCGGTAAAAACATAAAATCATATTTTACAACAAGCGAATGGAATACAATAATAAAACAACTTAAAAAATAAACCGATTTTAAAGGAAAAAGGAGAAAAGACTTTGGTAAGTCTTTTCTCCTTTTAAATTATAAGTTATTTTTGAATGTTTTGATTGTTGCTTATTTCTAAGATATAATCAGCAGAAACATTATATAGTTTTGAAAGTTTTATTAAAATATCGGTAGGTATATCTCGTTGACCCAGTTCATAATTGCTATAAACTTGTTGTGAGCAGTTGAGCTTTGCTGCAACTTGCTTTTGTGTTAAGTCATTATCTTCGCGCAAATCACGAATTCTGCGAAACATTTACCTCACCGCCTTTAAAAATATTATACCCTACTGCGTTTTGCAGTATTGACAAATACCGCAAATTGCGGTATAATGTAAATAAATCTTGGATTTAATAAAAAAAGGAGTGTTAAAAGGCAAAATAACATCGATAGGCGAATTTTTAGGATATGATATAAAGATAGATGAGATTAAATAATTAAACATACTTTCTACAAAAAACACAAAGGTCACCTTAATTATGGGTGGCTTTTGTGCTTATTTATGTTTTTAAATTACTTTAATAGCCTTGTTATAGAAAAAACAGTCTAATAATGGGTAAAAACCAAAAGAAAAAATATCAGCCTTGATTTTTATGATTAACAGTGATAATATATAACAAAGTGGAGGCGGTTTTATGAAAAAAACATTTAATAATATCTTTAAAACCTTGCCGGGAATCGCTTTATCTCTTGTTGTTGCATCGGTTTCGGTTTTTATTGAAAATTTATTACCCATACATATAATAGGCGGCGCGGTAATAGCAATGTTTATTGGTATTCTGATAAATCATTTTTTAGGCAAAAAAGATTTGTTTGCAAATGGTATTAAATTCACCTCAAAAAAGGTACTTAAATTTGCTATTATTTTGCTTGGTCTTTCGCTTAATATTTCTACCATTTTAACGGTTGGCAAAATGTCTTTAGCAGTTATGTTTTTTACCTTGCTAACCTGTTTCGGCGGCGGATATTTTATAGGCAAGGCTTTAGGTCTTAATTGGAAACTCTCAAATCTTATTTCAGCAGGTACGGGTATTTGCGGCGGTTCGGCAATAGCTGCAATAGCGCCAACAATAGACGCTGATGACAGTGACGTAGCATACGCTATGAGCGCAACCTTTTTGTTTGATATGGCAATGATAATTTTGTTTCCAATACTTGGTCGCGCGATGGGTATGAGTGCAGAGGCTTTTGGTATTTGGGCGGGTACCGCAGTTAATGATACTTCCTCTGTTGTTGCAACAGGTTACGCTTTTTCTGAGGCGGCAGGGGATTTTGCAACAATGGTTAAGCTAACAAGAACCCTTGCTATAATCCCTACTGTGTTAACCTTTGCTCTTATTCAGTTAAGGCTAAAGCGCAAAGAGGCATTGGCTCTTTCTTTGGATGCCAAAGAATTGAAGGCTAATTTTAGTATTAAAAAGATATTTCCTTGGTTTATTCTTGGCTTTTTACTAATGGCAATTATTGCTAGTTTATTCACAATTCCTACGGAGCTTGTGTTGGGCACTAAAAAGGTAAGCAAATTTTTAATGGTTGCTGCCCTTGCTGCTATCGGTCTTAATACCTCTTTTTCAGAGTTTAAAAAATCGGGTATTAAACCTATGATACACGGCTTTATAATTTCGGCATTGGTTGTAGTGGTAGCACTGTTGGTTGAGGTTTGTATGGGCATAGTTTAATGCGTATTGTTTTAAGGTTTGGCATTGGAGTTATCCGATGCCTTTTTTGTTGCCAAATAGTCCTCAAAAAGCCTTAAAATCATTGACATTATAGTGAGTATGATATATAATATATATTAGGTATATATGTCATAAAGGGGTGGTATGTTTGTTTATAATAAATGCCTTTAAATCGATAATTGATATAGCACGCACAAACATAAAACATTCAAGGCAAAGTATGGCTATGGCGGGTAGTGTTTTAAAAAAAGGCTATAGCGGTGCAGTTTTTGGTTGGGCTTGGTCTATCGTGCGCCCTGTTGTGTTTGTGTTTGTTTGGTGGTTTGCAATTTCGGTTGGCATTCGCGGTAATGCACCAATAATCGGCTCCCACCAAAATGAAATACCATATGTTCTTTGGATGATACCCGGTGTTTTGGCTTGGTTTGTTTTTCAAGAAACTATGCAAAAGGGTGTTAGTTGTATCCGTAAGGAGAGTCATCTTGTTACCAAAATGGTTTTTCCTGTTGATACCATTCCCGTCTTTAGCGAAATCAGTTATTTTGTTCCGCATTTGGTACTGCTTGGTATAGCGGTTGTCACCTTTATAATTTGCGGATACGGAATAAGTTTTTATATCATTCAACTTTTGTTTTATGTTCCTTTGTTTTTTGTTTTTTGTTGTGAGGTTTGTATGCTTATTTCGGCGCTTGGTGCGGTCAGCCGCGACTTTGAGCAGATGGTTAAAACAATGATGAATGTAGTTTTGTGGATAACACCTATTTTGTGGCAGATAGATAAAATGAGCGGTGTTATTCAAAAAATATTTAAACTCAATCCGCTTTACTATTTTGTTTTGGGATATCGAGATGCATTTTTAGGCGAGGCTTGGTTTTTTGAGCGTCCCGTATATCTTTGCTATACATCAGGTGTAATAATTGTACTTGCGCTTATAACCGCAGGACTGCAAAAAAGGCTTGCGCCCGAATTTGCAGACGTTTTATAGAAAGCGAGTTTTAATATGCAGGAAGTTTTTTCGGTAAAGATAACAAATCTTACTAAAATTTATAAAATATATGATAGCTCTTTAAAACGCATATTTAACGCCTTTTGCAAAAGAGTAAAATATAAAGAGTTTTACGCCATAAAGGATGTTTCGGTAACCATTCCTTGCGGTGAGGTTGTTGGTATAGTCGGCAAAAACGGTCACGGTAAATCGACCCTTCTAAAGCTTATAACGGGTGTTACAAGGCAGACAGAGGGCGAAATTAAAACCAACGGCAGAATTGTTGCAATGCTTGAACTAACCTCCGGCTTTGATAAAGAGCTTACAGGCCTTGAAAATATATATATAAAAGCCAGAACAATCGGTATGAGCAAGGCGGAGATTGAAAAGCGTATGCAGGATATCTGTGATTTTGCGGATATCGGCGATTATATATATCAACCCGTGCGTACATATTCAAGCGGTATGAAGTCAAGACTTGGCTTTGCGGTTAGCGTTAATTTACAGCCCGATATTTTAATAGTTGATGAGGTTTTGGCGGTTGGTGATACATCATTTAAGATTAAGTGCCTAAACCGAATGGAAGAGTTCAGAAAAAAAGGTAAGACCATCTTGTTTGTAAGCCACGACCTTTCCACAGTCAAGGCGTTTTGCACCTCTTGTATGTGGATAAAAAATGGTGAACTTATGGACTATGGCGAAACAGGTAAGGTAGTTCAAAAATATCAAGACTACCTAAAAACCGAGCGCGAAAATGAAAACCGCAGACGTAGGGAAGAGGATAAGGATATTATTTTAACTAAGGATGATATTTTGCATCATTCAAAGGCAATGCTTACAAATGGCTTTAGTGATAAACCGCTGTCAAAGTTTGAATATGGCGAGGATATTTACTTTAAGGCTAATTATTCTGTAAAAGCTGATTTTGAGCGTTTGGTATGCGCTTTTACAATTTTCGATGGCGAAAAAAGAGAAATATATGGTTCGGACAGGCAGAGTGCAAATTTTGAAATAAACAAAGAAAAGGGCGACCATACCTTGTCCATAGCCCTTAAAAACTTAAAGCTTTTGCCGGGCCACTATCATATATCGTGTGAAATTTGGAACCCCAATTCAGGTTTTGTTAAACTACTGATGAATAATAAAAAGTTCGAAATAGTTTCAGAGCACTTTTTGGGTACGGGGGTTGTTAGCATTGATGCCGAATGCTTGGGGTGATGAAATGTCAAGGTCAATAAGGCAGCTTCAATTACAAGAACTGGAAATGTTAAAAGAAATAGCGGATTGCCTAGACAAAGCGGGTATCACCTTTTATCTTACAGGCGGTAGTTGTATCGGCGTTTTAAGGCATAAAGGCTTTATCCGTTGGGATGATGATATTGATATTGGTATTATGCGTCGCGATTTTGATTTGGCGGAAAAGGCTTTGTCAGAACTTGATGACAGTATGGTTTATTCTGCCGTTGAAAATCATATAATCCCCGATGCACCGCTAGGGCATGTGTTTAAAAACGAACAACCGCTTGATAAAGCCCCTTGTATAGATGTGTTTGCTATTGATAATATTCCGAATGAAAAAATAGCAAAAAAATATCAGAGTTTATGCGCTAAGGTCTACCATCTTTGTGTTCTTAGAAGACCTAGTAAAAACCGAGGCAAATTCAATCATTTCTTAACATCTGCCATATGCCGTCTGCCTAAAAAATTGCTTGATTTTCTTCAGCGTAGGGCATATAACGGGCTAACTCGTTGGCAGTATGAGGAGACCGAATATGTTAGCAATATATTTGGTGTTCGCGGTAAAAAAGAGGTTGTTCCGAAAGCGTTTTTTGGTAAACCAAGGTTAGAAAAATTCGAGGATACGCAAATGCCAATACCCGAAAAGGCAGAGGAATATATGACCCACGTTTATGGCGATTATATGGCATTTCCGCCCGAGCATGAGCGTGTTCCGCTTCATTATGCGGATTTACATAACTAATAAAAAACATTTTACTTTTGTGTGAGGTATTTTTATGGATAAGCTTTTTTTAGAGGATGAATTATCTGCAGTTGTGGGTAGATTTGCTCAGTTTACAAATAGATATATGCATCCACCTAAATTCAGAGGTATAAAGAAAAAAGGCAGATTTTTATACGATAATTTTTATGTTATCAGCGATAAAAACGGGCTTGGTCAATTTATGCTTCCCGCATTCGAGTCTATCAGGCGTAAAGGTTTAATTTCGTCGATGGGTGGTTTTTCGGTTAATTCGGGACTCGAAAAATATACCGAGTTTGATTACACCGATTGCGATATATCGGATATAGATAACCTTGAGGCAAAGGCAAAGCAGAATAAGTCCGCTTTTATGATTTGTATAGACTGTGAAAAGCCTAGAATGGCGGAAAAATGGCTTGATACTATTAAGAAGGTTGCCGATTTTGCTTCAAAGGGCAGTAAAAATATGTGTATCGTATCACTTATTTTGCCTAAATACCCTGCTATTCCCGATAAAAATATTGATAGTCTTTCAGAGCGTGAGTTCGGCTTTTTTATGGAAAAGAAAATCAAAAAACCAACAAAAGCGCAGGAATTTTTCGTTTCGGTAGAGGCTCTTTGCAGAAATATCGTAAATAACGGTTTTGAAAATATCAATATCGCAAGGGTGGACAACCTGTTTGGACCCTCGGTTAATATGATTAGAACCTTTGATATTGAAAAGTTTATTAAGGATTCCTTCGAAACAGGTAAGGTTGAAATCGGGGCAGAGGATTATAAAAATCATATTTCTTGCTCATATCTTCGTGATGCGTTTAATTTTGCTACTCAGATTTTATATTGTG
This sequence comes from Acutalibacteraceae bacterium, assembly GCA_045577495.1. Lineage (GTDB taxonomy): Bacteria > Bacillota > Clostridia > Oscillospirales > Acutalibacteraceae > UMGS1279. The sequence continues at coordinate 6,150 of JAZNIK010000038.1, read as the reverse complement.
GCAGAAAAGGTCATATTTATAACTTCTGCTCACATAGTACCTCAATAGCAAAAATCAAGGATGCATTTCACCAAGCCTTCAAGGATAAACTTTCAATCAGCGTTAGCAGCGAGGCGGTAGATAGCATTGATTATCGTTGCCTTAATACCTTAAAGTTTTTCCAATGCGGTTGGAAGAAGGGCAATGCTATTCCGCTTGGCGCTGCAGTATACAGAACTGCTTGTAACCTTATGGGCGAAAAGCACAACAATAAGAGCAATATTGCCATTTATGCAGGTAAGCTTGAGCGAATTAAGGATTTGGAGCTTATGATGCTAAAGGATATTGATGACCTTTGCAATAAGCATAATATTAAATATTTCCTCTGTGGTGGCACGATGCTTGGTGCGGTGCGTTATGGTCACAGTATTCCTTGGGATGACGATTTGGATATCGGTATGCTCCGTAAGGATTTTGATAAATTTCGTAAGGTTGCTTTGAAGGAACAAAAGGGAATTTATAATTATTCAAGCCACTGGAACAAAAGCGGTAGTCACTACATAGTTGATAAAGTTCGCCTTAACGGAACATATTTTTCAACACAATATTCATCAATTCACGAATATCCCGATGGACTGTTTATTGATGTTTTAGTCTACGACCAAACAAGCAACAATAAAACCATAGGTATGATACATAGCCGTATGGTTCATTATCTCTCAAAAATCATTGAGGTTAGATGGTTTAATAGACCCCGTAAAAACAAAAACACAAAATTTGAAATGCTTATTTTGCCGTTTTTAAGGATTTTCCCACTTAATTTCTATCATAAGATATACGAGTTTATTTTAACCTTGTATAAACATAAAAAGAATGCAAAGTATGTAATTGACAGTACAGGTAAACTTCAGAAAAAAGGTCCGTTTTCTATCGAGGGCTTAGAGGATGTTCAAAGGGTTGACTTTGATGGTGGATTTAAAGCACCTATCCCAATAGATTACACTAATTATTTGGAGTTTGATTACGGTCCGAATTATCTGCCTGAGCCACCTCTTTCCAAAAGGGCGGCGCCTCATAACTTTGCAAGAATTGACCTTGGTGAATACATTTTTGAAACCGAAAAAGATTTTAAATATCGCGATTTGGATGTTCGCGGTGAGTTGTTTGAAAAGGAAATTTAAAGGAGAACTCTTATGAAATATCGTGCTTTGGTTACGGCAGAGGTTATCAAACCGATGCTTGAAAAGTTTAGTGATAAAATCGAGTTTGTTTATGACGGATACTGCCTTGACCACGATGTTATGCCTCAAAATGAACTTGCAGAAAAAATCGGTGATTATGATATTTTGATTTGCGAGTATGATACCATTGATGCAAATGTTTTGAAAAATGCAGGTAAATTAAAAATTATTCTCTGTTGCCGAGGTAATGTTAAATCGGTTATCGACCTTGATGCTACAAGGCAAAAGGGCATTACAATTTGTAATAATAGCGGTCGAAATGCAAATGCCGTTTCGGATATGACCTTGGGATATATTCTTGACCTTACAAGGAATATTTCATCAACAAACGCGCTGATTCATAACCGCGTTATTACTACCGATGTAAAAACAAAGCCCGATGAGTATGCCGATACCGTTTGGGGACTTGATAAAAACTCACCCTTTATTAAATATAGAGGCAAAAGCGTTAATTATATGACGTTAGGCCTGGTTGGTTTTGGTTGTGCGGGTAGACTTGTTGCAAAAAAGGCAAATGTTTTTGGAATGAATATAGTTGCATTTGACCCATTTGTCGACCCCGCTACCGTTCCCGATTATGTTAAAATTGTTAGTTTTGATGAGATGCTAAGCCTTTCGGATATTGTTAGTTTACACTGTGTGGTAACACCCGAAACTAAAAAAATGTTCGATAAAAATGCATTTGCAAAAATGAAAAAAGGCTCCTATTTTATCAACACTGCTCGTGGCGAGTTGGTTGAGGAGGCAGATATGATAGAGGCGCTTAATAATGAGCATTTAGCAGGTGCCGCAATAGATGTTACCTTTGTTGAACCAATTGCCTCAAATTCACCGCTTGTGGATGCTAAAAATCTTATTATTACCCCGCATATCGCAGGTTCGGCATACGATGTTCAGGTTCGAGGCACCGAAATGCTTTGTGAAACTCTGGAGGATTGGCTAAACGGCAAAGAAAAACCACGCAATATGGTGGCGTCTAAGTAAGTTTTTAGGAGAATGGATTATGAAATCTATCGGTATTATTCTTGCGGGCGGTATAGGTTCGCGTTTTGGCGCAGATAAACCAAAGCAGTATTGTACCATTTTTGGTAAAGAAATGATTTGGTACTCTATCGACGCCTTTGAAAAAGCCAAAAACATTGATGATTTTATCGTTGTTGTTGATGCTAATGAAATGCAAAGCGGTCGCTTGGCAGAACAGTATAATGTAAAACTCGTTCAAGGCGGAGATACAAGGAATAAATCCTTAAAAAATGCACTAGATTATATAAATGAGCATTATCCAAACTGCGAAAAGATTATCGAAAATAATGCTGCTTGTCCGATGATAACCCCCAAACTTATTGATGAGTTTATGGATTTGTTGGAGGAGTACGATTTTGTAAACACTGCTTATAAAATCACTGATGCATTAGGCTCTTATAAGGACCGTATTGCAAATAGAGAGGATTTTTATTTAATTCAAGCACCCGATGCATATCGATTTAAGTTACTTTATAAATATTTCGATGAAAATTCCCCTCTTTGCCATCCGGCTCATCAGTTGCCGCTAGAGAGTAAAGAGTATCGTTATTTTGATTATAACGATAATTATAAGGTAACCTATCCCGAGGATATCACGATAGTTGAAATGATGATGAATCGCAGAAAAGAGATTGATTAACATTTAAAATTCAAATATATATTTTAAGATAAAATTAAAAGAGGGATTTAAATGAAAAAAGTATTATCAGTTATTTTAACAGTTATGCTTGTATTTTCTGTGATACCCACAGGGCTTTTTAGCATAACCGCCTCAGCAGAAACCACCTTAGATGGTCTTTTTGATTATGAGGTTGAAGAGGAGCAGGTTACTATTATTTCATATTATGGTTCGGATGCAGAAGTTGTTATACCATCTGAGATAGATGATCTACCTGTAACCAAAATAGGAGAAAGTGCTTTTAATGATAATCACAATATTATTAATGTACAAATACCTGTTGGCGTTAAGATTATAGATAAATATGCATTTTATGATTGTGCAAATCTAAAGAGTATAGTAATCCCTGAAGGCGTAACAAGTATAGGCGACTTAGCTTTCAGTTTTTGTGAAAATTTAGAAAGTGTCTCTTTGCCCAATAGCATTGAAAATATGGGAGATTATGTTTTTCAAAGTTGTTCTGCGCTTGAAGAAGTAAACATTCCAAATAATCTCGCAGTTATACCCGAGGGCACATTTTCATCTTGTGAGAGCCTTTCGAATATAACCATACCAAATAGCGTTAAAACCATAGAGTATTACGCTTTTAACTATACTGGGCTTGTGGAACTAAATTTACCAAGTAGCGTTGAAACTATCGGTGAAGAGGCTTTTACTGCATGTAATTACCTTGCTGAAGTATCAATACCCGAAGGTGTAAAAAGAATAGAGCGTGTAGCCTTTGATGGCTGCTGGATTCTCACTAAGGTCACCTTGCCAAAAAGTCTTGAATATATAGGCGAAGATGCTTTTTATAACATTCGCACTGCCCCTATTGTTTATTGTTATAAAAATTCAGTAGCAGCAGAGTATTGCGCTAATGACGATTATCTTAAAGATAGTTTTGTATACCTCGATGGAACCGAAGCAGATAATGTTGTTAGCGGAAAAATAAACGAATTGGATTGGTCACTTAATAAACTTACCGGTTTGCTCACTATAAGCGGTGAGGGTGAGATGGGCGATACTTATGAATTTGCAAATCCCACTATACCTTGGGTAGATTACAAGGATTTTATATTCTCTTTAGAAATCCAAAATGGTGTAACAAATATTTGTAACGGTGCATTTCGAGATTTTGAAAGACTTGCTAGTGCAAACTTACCACAAAGCATTAAAGAGATAGGTGAGTATGCTTTTTGGGGTTGTGATAGTCTTGGCAGTATCAAGATGCCCGAAAATGTTGAAATAATCGGAAGAGAAGCCTTTAACTCTGCAGGATTAACCGAAATAAAACTCCCTAGCAGTGTTAATAGCATTGAAAATATGGCGTTTTGGGGTTGCCCAAATCTTGAAAAAATGGAGCTTAATGAAGGCTTGGAGTACATAGGTGAAGAGGCCTTCGCTTATTGTAGAAAACTTCAAAACATTAATCTGCCAGAATCTATAAAAGATATTGATAAAAGTGCTTTTTATGGAACCGCAATTTATGACAATCTTGATAATTGGGATGGCAAAGCATTATATATTGATAACTTTTTAATCGAGGTTGAAACAGATGCTTCGGGCGATTTTGTTGTAAAAAACGGTACAAAGGGTATCGCCGGTTGGGCTATGGTAGGATGTAATGTAACATCTATATCTTTGCCCGAAGGACTATTAACCATCGGTACACAAGCATTTTATAGATGTAATAAGATTACTGAAATTACCATTCCTTCAAGTGTAGTGTATACAGGTAACGGAATAATTTTTGATTGTGCTAATCTTAAAAAATTAACCACTCATTTTATCGGTCAAAAGCCCAATCCATCTGTTGATGATGCGTATTATCATTCCGGTTTGGAATATTGGGCGGGTGATGATTCCGATACAAAATTAAAAGAGGTTGTTATAACCGATAATACCACAAGTTTAAGAAGTGGTATGTTTAGCGGTGGTACTACTATCGAAACCATAATACTGCCTGATAGCATTACAACTATAGAAAATGGCACATTTTCACCTTGCTCTAGCCTTAAAAATATTACGATTGGCAAAAATGTATCTTCTGTAACAGATATCGGAATAAATAAATGTGAAAACGTATACATAAGTAGTGAAAATCCATATTTAACTGTAGATGATGGTGTTGTATTTAGCAAGGATAAAACCGAGCTTGTATTGTATTTAAATAGTAATACTAGAACTTCATATAAAATACCCAATACAATTAAAAAAATAGGCGATGGGGCTTTTTTACGTTGTAATTTAACAAGTGTAACTATACCAAGTAGCGTTAAAACTATAGGAATCGCTGCGTTTAAATTAAGCAAACTAACAGAGGTAGCAATAGCTAACGGAGTTGAAACTATTGGGGAATCGGCTTTTGAATCCTCAAAACTCACAAGTGTAACTATACCTGATAGCGTTGAAACCATAGGCAATACTGCGTTTTATTACTGCGAATACCTTGAAGAAGTTAATTTTGGTAATGGTATTGAAAGTATTGGAGAAATGGCATTTGCTTTTACCTCTATAAAAAGTATTGTAATACCAAGTGGAGTAACATCCATTAGCATGGGTGCATTTGCTATCTGTCCTTTCCTTAAAAAAATTACTATTCCCGAAAGTGTAGTAACAATCGGCGATATGGCTTTTTATTATTATAGCAATGCTTTAACTGATGTTTATTATTTAGGTTCACAGGTTCAAAAAGAGCAAATTGCAATAGGTCAAGAAAATACTAATTTGCAAAATGCTACTTGGCATTTTGGCGGTTGCCAAGATGCTCATAGCTATACGGATAAGTGTGATACAAGTTGTAATATATGTGGTGCAACAAGAACACCACCTCATAACTTTAAATGGGTAACAGATAAATCGGCAACTTGTGGTAAATCAGGACTAAAGCATGAGGAATGCACAGTATGTCATACAAAGCGTAAAGAAAATACTGTAATTAGCGCAACGGGAAATCATAAATACAGTGCGGCTACCTGTACTAAGGCAAAAACCTGTTCGGTATGTAAAGCAACAAGCGGAAAAGCACTTGGACATAATTATTCAAACGCTTGTGATAAAACCTGTAATCGTTGTGGTATAAAAAGAACAGTTCCATCACATAAATATAAAACAGTAATAACCACAAAAGCAACCTTTACTAAAAATGGTAAAACATCTAAGAAATGTTCGGTATGCGGAAATGTATCAAGCACATCAACTGTAAGATACGCAAAGACAGTAAAACTTTCTACTACAAGTTATACC
>JAZNIK010000037.1:0-7460 GCA_045577495.1 Acutalibacteraceae bacterium | reverse complement strand
TAATTTCTTATTAAACATATATATACCTCAATAAAAAAGCACACCCCGAAGAGTGTGCCGAAAAAGTGTTTGTCCTCGGTTGTTGCTACACAAATTTACTCCACACGGGAATAAGAGGAAAACACCTTTTACCAAGGTATTATCCCCCGTGTAGAGACTATTAAATTTGTGTAGCAAAGCTATAATACCACATTTCATTATTTTTTTCAACTATCGTTGTAAAAATGTTAAAAATTCGCCATATTAAATAAAAGTATCCTTTTGTTATGGTGTTTATATCCCCTTAATATTTAGGATTATAACCCCCATAATAAAGAATGTCAAGGGGGATTGTTATGATAACATTTGATAAATTATGGATTACAATGAAACAAAAGAATTTTTCTACCTATAGATTGCGTGAAGAATGTGGTATTGACAGTAAAACAATAAGAAGATTAAAGGCAAACGAAAATGTAGAAACCAAAACATTAGATAAAATTTGTAACGCATTAGATTGTAACATACAAGATATAGCAGAATATGTAAATAAAAAATAACCTTGCCAAAACGCAAATCAACACATAAAATAACCCCCGTGTTCGCTTGAACACGGGGGTTATCTAATATCATATCTCATATAATCCTGATTCTAATTGAACTACCTCTCGGTTATTGCATCTTACATAATTTAAAACGGGTTCATCAAAGGATGCATATTCCTCTGCCGCATAGGTTTTGGTGTTAATCTTCCAAATTTGGCAAGAATCCTTATTACAAACATAAAGATTATCCCCCTCGGCAAAAAGCCCTGTGGGACCACAAAAGCCGCTCTCACCCTTGCTATCACCAATGCGAAGTTCCTCACGCATTGTGCCTCTATCAAGTCTCAAAAGGGTGTTGCTCTCGACAAAGGATGCCCAAATATTGCTACCGTCAAAAATCAAATCACTAGGTGCCTCGCCCTTATATTTAACGGTGCCAAGCCACTTGGCATAACCTGATGAGTCTAGCAATTTAGCGCTACAATCCTCCTCTACCATAAGCACCTCACCATTCGGCAAAATACAGCTACGGCAGGTTAGATGGTTTTCGACCTGCATATCGGCAAGTCTATGCGATGGGCCAAACTTAACAAGCAAATAAACATTACTGCTTACCCGTTGCAACTCATTTGTATCGAGAGATAGCATACGATATTCCACAACCATTTTGCCATCTTCGGTTATATCCTCTAAAATGGCGACTATAACACCATTTGGTACAGATAGCATCTGCAAAACTTTTCCTTCGTAAAAACTTCTCATTTTAATTCTCCGAGTGTTAAATTATTACTATTTAATTCTATATCATAACATAAAATATTGCAAGGCAAAAATAGAAGATTAGTGGGTTATTTTGTTTTTTCTTTTTATTATTGCTCGAATAATCATATAAATCAAACTAAAAGAGCATATACCAATTACCGATCCTATAAAATCAATCGCTATATCACTAAATTCAAAGCTCCTTAAAGGAACAAAAATTTGATGTATTTCATCTAATACGGCATATGTAAGGCAAAAAGCCATTCCACAAAAAAATCTTTTCTTAAACGAATCCATACATTTAAGGCAAAAAAACGCACCCGAAACAAAAAAACCTAATAATGCATAAATAAATGCGTGTGCCATTCTTCGAACTGCGGATATAAACAAATCGGTTAAAAAAACGCCAAATTTACTTCCTTTAAAGATGCTCGCAACAAACTCTAATACTCTAGCCAAAAAGCCGTCGCTTGTTGCTTGTGAATCGTTACCATTTTGTGCCGAAAACAAAAATATAACAACCATCATAACAACAGATAAAAAAGCAAATACAAAAAACCAATTTCTTTTTAGTTTTGTATCAAAAAAGCGCATTATTCACCCTCCTTTAACACCTCTATTGCCTTTGCGATATATGGATCTTTTTCGCCCAAGGTGTACCTGTTTTTAAGTTCCTTGTTAGAAAAAGAAACCTCATAATCGGGTGCAATTCCAATCTTATCGTAGCATTTATTATCCGAAGAATAAAACTTTCCAACTGTAAATCTAATGCAGGAATTATCCTTTAAAAAATAGGTTCTTTGAACAACCCCTTTTCCATAGGTTGTGTTACCTATTATTTTTGCGTTTTTTTGGTGCCTTAAATTAGCGGTAAAAAGTTCTGATGCACTTGCTGTGTCTCCATTGACCAAAACGGTCATTGGCAAATCTATATCTTTTTTATCTGATTTATAATTGACCTTTTTTTCGCCATCTGCATATTCGGTGGTCATAAGGTTGCATTTGCCCACCAAAACATCTAATATTTTGCAAACAGAGTCTACCGTTCCACCGCCATTATCCCTAAGGTCAAAAATAAACCCCTTTACGTTTTGTTCCTTAAAATCGGATATTGCCTGTTTGAATTGTGCTACAGTTGCCGAATTAAAAGCCGTAAAACACATATATCCTAAATCTCCATATTTCTCGGTATAAACCGACTGCCTTACAAACTCGCTAAAAGTCACGTTTATCTTTTTTTCTTTTCCATCTCTCAATAGGGTTAGCAAAACGGTTTCGCCAAGCTCTCTCCTAATTGATGCTACGCTTTTTTCATAGCCTAACTTTTTAACCCTGGTTCCATCAACTGCGATAATGCTATCCCCTACTTTTATACCCGACTTATGAGCAGGGGAATCCTTATCAACCCTAAAAACTACCAAAGCATCTTTATTATCATTAAAGAACACCGTTACGCCGATACCGTTATTATTTCCCTCAAAGGAATCTGATACTGCATCGGCATCCTCACTACTTTTATAAAAGGCATATTTATCCTCAATAGCCGCCATATATGCCGATAATATTGTTGTATCCAGCTTATCATAATCTATTTCGTCTATATAGTTTTTTTGGATAAGTCCATCAATCTCGACGATCTTTTTAGCGGTTTTTATGGCTTTGCTATTGTTAGCTATTAAAATCGAACCGCCAAAAGCCATTAAAACTACCAAAAGTACCGAAACTACAAACACCCAAAAAGGCACCTTTGTTTTAGCAATTTTTTTAAACCTATTACCTGTTTTAATTGAAAATTCTTTAAACAAAAAACCACCTCGAATAAATTTAAAAAAATACTCTCCGGCGGCTTTCTGCCGGAGAGTACGCTTTAATTAAATGAGTTACGATGCTCGGTTAAAATATCCCATTGGGTTAACCCTTGAGCCATTAACGCGAACCTCAAAATGCAAATGGTTACCTGTTGAACGACCTGTTGTTCCAACATAGCCAATAACCTGACCAGCCTTAACCGACTGACCTGTGCTAACAGATGGTGTGTACTTCATATGACCATAAACAGTTGCATACTGCTTACCGCCATTCGTACCATGGTTAATCATAACCCAGTTGCCGTAGCCACCTGTGTTATATCCTGCCGCTAAAACAACACCGCTTGCTGCCGCAATAATCGGTTTACCCTCAATACCCGCGCTAGAAATATCTATACCGCCGTGAAGTCTTCCCCAACGTTGACCGAAATAGGAAGTAATATTATAATACCCCGGAACCGGCCAAGAAAATCTTGCACTTGTAAAAACAGGGTTTTTATTGCTATTGGAGCCGCCCGAATTTGCCGCAGATAAAGCCGCTTGAATCTGTCTTTCAAGATTATTTATAGCCGCCTCATAAGCCGCATTTTCTTTTTCGAGAGATTTTTGGTCGGAATTGATTGAATAAATAACGCCATTAACCTCTGATTGTTGAGCCTTAAGTTTTGCCTGTTCACTTGCCAAGGTTGCCTTGACACTATTTTGAGCCTCAACCTTTTCGTTAATTGCTTTTTGCGATTTTTTAATAGATGCAATAGCCTTTGTTATCTTATTTACCAGCTTTTTATCGTGTGCCGAAACGGTTTTAGATACCTCCGACAAGGCAAGATAATCTGCAAAGCTATCTGCATCAAGCAAAATAAGCAAATCGTTATTTGTGCTACCGCTCATATAGATAGAGCGCATTCTTTGTTTATACAAAAACTTTGTTTCTGATATTTGTGCTTGTTTATCTTCAATCTCTTTTTCAAGTGTTCTTATTTCCGACTTGTAGTTGCTTATAAGTCTGGTGCAAGCCGCAATTTTTGCCTGAGTGTTTGAGATTTGCTCATCAAGCTTATTGGCAACCTGTTGCTTTGCAGCCTTATCCTTTTTAAGCTTTGCGATTTCTGCCTCAAGTTTTTTTGATTTAGCCTCAAGCTCACTTATTTCATTTTTCATTTGAGATGTTGAAGCCGCCGAAGTGGGAACCGACATAACGGTACCCAATATTAAGGTAAAGCTTAAACAAAGTGAGATAATCACCTTGAAAAACCTACTGATTTTCATAAATTTCTCCTTTCGGGAATTACAGTGCGCGAAATTCGCTTCCTTCCTTACGCAGATATTTGCCTATCATAAAGAAGCTACCTAACGCACCTGCAGCAATACCAATAAGGGCAAATATACCAAACAACAGCCAAGCCTCATCAGCAAAAGGAATACTAAGCTTAAACGAGCCGCTCATTGCCTCACCCGCTACTCTATAGCAGAAGTATAAAAGTCCCTCAGAAATTACTGCCGAAACCAAGCCTAAAATCATACCTTCAATTATAAAGGGCAGACGAACAAAGGCATCGGTTGCGCCAACCGCCTTCATAATGCTGATTTCAAGTTTGCGGTTATACATAGTAACTCTGATTGTGTTAGAAACGATAACCAAGGATATTACCGCAAGTATGCCAATAATCCAAAAACAAATCATAGCAATACCGCTTTTTATATCCGAAATGGTTTTTGCAAGTTCACCATGCGAAACAACCGAATGCACTCCCGTTGTTTTTTCAATAGCCGAAACAGTTTTATCAAACTCTTCCATGCTAACCAAAGTGATTCTTGCTCCATGCGACATTGGATTGCCGCCCTCTTCTTCAAAAATTTCAAACGCGCCTGCCTGGTCTTTTAAAACAGTATCCTTAGCGCGTTCTAGCGCCTCATCGCTTGAAATAAACTCAACCGATGCGACATTATCAATTTTTTCAAGCTCGTCGCAAACGGCTTTGGCTTCTTCCTCGTTATGAATTAAATAATCACTATCCGAAACCTTTGTGCTAGAATCTACTGTGGCATTTTCACCTTGATAAATAACAGAGTTTTTATCATTAAAATACACCATTACAACATTTTGTTGCTCTAATGTGCTCATTGTTGCATCAACATTTTTGGTAAGAAGTAATGCCATACCAATAAGTATCATACAAGCAACCAACACACCGACAGATGCTATAGACATTAGCCTATTTACCCAAACATTGCGAAAACCTTCGCGGGTGAGGTATCTTACGCTTTGAATTTTCATATGGCACCTCCCGCATTGTCTGCAACTATCATGCCATTTTCAAGCATAATAACACGGTGATGGAAATCTCTAACAAGATTATGCTCGTGAGTTACCATTAAAACAGTAGTACCCGCCTTATTGATTCGGCTAAGCATTTCCACAATCTCATAAGACATATTGGGGTCAACGTTACCGGTGGGCTCGTCCGCAATCAAAAGAGCAGGTTTGTTAATAAGTGCCCTTGCCAAGCCAACACGCTGTTGCTCGCCACCCGATAACTCTGCGGGTTTTGAACGTGCCTTATGGCCAAGACCAACCTGACTTAATGCCTTTGCAACCTCTCGGCGAATTACGTTGGGCTTTTCACCAACAACATGCATCGCAAATGCAACATTATCAAAAACATCCATTGTGGGAATAAGGCGGAAGTCTTGAAATACGATACCCATTGTTCTGCGAAGCATTGGAACCTGCTTACGTGGAAGGGTGGATAATTTAAACCCGTTTACTATAACTTCACCGGTGTTTGCCTTCTCCTCACGCATAATAAGTTTCATGAAGGTACTTTTACCTGCACCTGAGGAACCAACAACAAAGACGAACTCGCCAGGTTGAATTTGAACATTAACATCATTAAGGGCGTGGGTGCCTGTTGCATAGGTTTTAGAAACACCGCGAAACTCTATAATTGGCTTTTGCGGTAAAACGATTTTACTGCCCGAATCATCGGCATTAAATGCGTTTTGAAATAACTGTTCTTCCATTATTAACTCCTAAAACAAGATTATTTAAAATCTAATTAGTATTTAATTGGGTCGGATTTTAAATATTTCTTAACCATAAGGGCAATCTTAAATACTATTGCGTGGTCAAATTCGCGCAAATCCAAGCCTGTAATTTTTTTGATTTTCTCCAAACGATAAACCAAGGTGTTACGGTGAACAAAAAGTTTTCTTGATGTTTCCGAAACGTTAAGATTATTTTCAAAGAAACGCTGAATTGTAAAAAGTGTTTCCTGGTCAAGACTTTCAATAGAGCCGCGCTTAAACACCTCACGCAAGAATGTTTCGCAAAGGGTTGTTGGCAACTGATAAATAAGTCTTGCAATACCAAGATTATCATAGCTTACGATGGTTTTCTCGGTATCAAACACCTTACCAACCTCAAGCGCCATCTGTGCCTCTTTAAAGGAACGGGCAAGGTCCTTAAGGTTGTCCACAATTGTGCCGATACCAACAACAGCATGTGTATAGAACTCGCCCGAAAGAGTATCAACGATTGAACGGGCAAGTTTTTCTAAATGCTTGGTTTCGATATCGGATTTAATCTCTTTAACAATAGCAATATCGGTCTCGCTTATATTGATAACAAAATCTTTTGTTTTGTCGGGGAAAAGATTTTGAATAACATCATAAACCGAAACGTCATTGCGGGTAACAACGCGAATTAACAAAACTACGCGTGACACTTCGCTATTAAAATGAAGTTCGCGTGATTTAAGATATATATCACCGGGCAAAATATTATCAAGAATAATATTTTTGATAAAATTACCACGGTCGTATTTTTCGTCATAATAATGCTTAATGTTTGAAAGCGCAACCGCCAAAACAGCGCAGTATTTTGCGGCTTGTGGGTCGTTGCCCTCTACAAACAAGGTATACTCAGGATGCTGAGGTGTACCGAACGGCTTGTATGTAAAGTGACCGCTCACAAAAGCCTCATTACCGCTAACTATCGGAAAGGTTTCTAACTCTTGAGTTTCGCCAATTCTTAGTAGTTCGCTACATGCGATAATGGTATAGTTTTCATCCATGACACCGATAGTTCTATCGATGGCATCTTTCATTTGGTGAACAACACCCTGGAACAATCTGTTTGACATTTGGATACACTCCTTATTTGTATTCGAGTAGACGGAACAATCTTGTTCTGCACAATTTTTGTGCAATAATCCTCTGATTATCAAAAACTCATAATTTTACTTATCTATTATACATAAAAGTTTTGCTATTTTCAAGAACAATATTGCAATTTCCAAAAAAAAGTTACAAAACGGTTACAGTTTTTTGCAAACTTCTTTAAATATCCCTCTTTTTGCAACTA
>JAZNIK010000036.1:0-7459 GCA_045577495.1 Acutalibacteraceae bacterium | reverse complement strand
GCATGTGTTAGGCACGCCGCCAGCGTTCGTCCTGAGCCAGGATCAAACTCTCTAAAAAATTTATTCTAAACACCTCTCGGTGTCTAAATCTTTTTTAAAGCTTTTCTGCTCATTTCAAACAAAATCTAGCGTTTTGTTTTTCCGTTTTACCAAGTTTTTCTCAACTTGAATTGTCGGGTCCTTTTTTCTTATCGTTGTTTAATTTTCAAGGTCCATCTTCGCTCCCCTCTCGTAAGGGCGCCCAATTATAATACCAAATTCATTCCGCTTTGTCAACTCCTTTTTTTAACTTTTTTGAAATTTTTTTTGGGTTTGTGCTAATCTTTATATTCAACCACTAAATATAGTGTGTTGGTTTTATATTTCCCACTTTTTTCCTTAAATATTCTCGGCAGAAAGATTTTATTTTAATTTTTTAGTGCAGATTGTTTGATATTTATTTAACATTCCTTTTAATTGACATTGCTTATAAAATAAAGTATAATATTCAGTGTTTGTTACCTTATATAAGGTATGCTATTTTTCCTATTTGGAGGTTATTTATTATGAAAGATGCAACTAAATGCTTACACTCAGGTTACACCCCTGAAAATGGTGGCCCCGGCGTAATGCCCATTGTTCAAAGCACTACCTACAGATTTAATTCAACAAAAGAGGTCGGCGACCTATTCGATATGCCCACCGCACATATGTATTCACGTTTTTCCAACCCCACTACCGCAGCCGTTGAAGCTAAAATAGCAGAGCTTGAGGGTGGTGTTGGCGCTATGTGCACATCGTCAGGTCAAGCGGCTTCGCTTATATCCATACTTAATCTTTGCTCTTGTGGAGACAGTTTTTTATGTAGTTCGGTTATCTACGGCGGAACTGTTAACCTTTTTGCCGTTACCCTAAAGCGTTTTGGTATTGAATGTATTTTCTTTGACCCTGATTTGCCCGATGAGGAAATCGAGGCTCTTATCAAGCCCAACACACGTGCCGTTTTTGGCGAAACACTTGCCAACCCCAAACTATCTATTCTTGATGTTGAAAGAATTGCTGATTTGGCACATCGCCACAATATGCCACTTATTATCGACAACACATTCCCTACACCTATACTCTGCAAGCCTATTGAATTTGGTGCCGACATTGTTATTCACTCCACCACCAAATATATGGACGGCCACGCATTACAGGTTGGCGGTGTTATTGTTGATAGCGGTAATTTTAATTGGGAAAACGGAAAATTCCCCGATTTTTGCAACCCTGACGAATCTTATCACGGTGTTATTTACACCCGTGACTTTGGCAAGGCGGCATTTATTGCAAAGGCAAGAATGCAGTTGATGCGCGATTTCGGTTGCTATCCAGCCGCTCATTCTTCCTTCCTTTTGAATTTGGGTATCGAAACCCTACCTATGAGAATGAAGCAATACAGTGAAAATGCAATGAAGGTTGCTAAATTCTTTGATGAGTCGGGATATTTTGAGGTTGTTGCCTACCCAGGTTTAGAGTCAGACAAATATCACGAGCTTTCTAAAAAATATTTGCCAAACGGTTCTGCAGGTGTTATCTCTCTTACCATTAAGGGTGGCAGAGAAGCCGCGATTGCCTTTATGGACGGACTTGAGCTTGCCTGTAACGAGGTTCACGTTGCCGACATTCGCACCTGTGTTTTGCATCCCGCAAGTGAAACCCACCGCCAGCTTACCGATGAACAACTTGTTGCCGCGGGAATCAATCCCGGTCTTATTCGTTTTTCTGTTGGTCTTGAGGCGGTCGAGGATATTATAGAGGATATCAAGGGCGCGTTCAAATGCGTTGATGCGCTTAAATAAATCCCTTTAACCCTTTAATTTGGGAGGTGCTTTTTTGAAAAGAAAAGAATCTATTTTGAAACCACGCGGAAAAATTATAGGTGGCACAAAGCTACCTCATTATAAACGAACAGCAGAAATGGAGTCGGTTTATATTAAAGCGCCCGAGAAAGTTGTGATTTCGATGTCGCAACATATCGGCGCCCCCTGTACCCCTACCGTTAAAAAGGGGGATAAGGTTTTTGTTGGTTCTTTAATCGGCGATAGCGAGGCTTTTGTAAGTGCGCCTATACACTCCTCTGTTTCGGGCGAGGTTGAGGATATTACCACCATCAAGCTCCCCGCCGGTAACGAGGTTGCGGCGGTTGTTATCCGCTCTGACGGAAAAATGACGCCCGACCCCGAAATAAAACCCATAGCGGTTAATACATCTGAAGAGCTTGTTGCCGCAGTTAAAAACAGTGGTTTGGTAGGTCTTGGCGGCGCGGGTTTTCCTGCACACATTAAACTATCGCCATCAAAGGATAAACCTCTTGACACTCTCATAATAAACGCCGCCGAGTGCGAACCTTTTATCACCTCGGATTACAGGGAATGTATGGAAAATTATGACGACATTCTTGAGGGTGTTTACCTTATTAAAAAACTTCTTAACATAAAAAATGTTATCATCGGTGTTGAGGATAACAAGCCAAAAGCAATTAAAAAGCTTTTTGAGATTGTGAGCGACAAAGCCGATACTGATGATACCGTTAAGCTGATGAAACTTAAGTCAAAATATCCACAAGGCGCAGAAAAGGTTTTAATATATTCTGCAACCAAGCGCAAACTCCCACTTGGAAAACTGCCTAGTGATATCGGTTGTATTGTAATGAATGTTACCAGCGTATCTTTTATAAACAAGTACTTAAAAACCGGTATGCCACTTGTTTCAAAACGTATTACGGTTGACGGCAACGCCGTAAAGGAGCCTAAAAACCTGATTGTTCCTATCGGCACCCCGATTTGCGAGGTTCTTGATTTTTGCAAAGCCGAGGGCTACACAAAGGTTATGATGGGTGGTCCTATGATGGGACTTAGCATTTATGATACCTCTCTACCTATATTAAAGCAAAATAATGCCATTTTGGCTTTTTCGGGCAAGATGGGCGAAACAAAGCCCATTACCGAATGTATCAGATGCGGTCGTTGTTTGCGCGGTTGTCCTATGAATTTAACGCCATCAAAGGTTGAGGGCGAAATTAAAAACCCCTCTATTGATGCTTTAAATGCTCTTAATGTTATGCATTGCATAGAGTGTGGTAGTTGCTCATTCATCTGTCCTGCGGGCAGACCTCTTACCGCCTCTATGCGTATTGCCAAAAACGAAGTAAGAAAGGCGGGTAAATAGTATGCAAAAGATGAATATTACCTGCTCTCCTCATATCACACATATAGATACAACGAGCGGTATTATGCTTGATGTTATAATCGCACTTTTGCCTGCGGCTATATGCGGAGTTTGCTTTTTTGGTTTCAACGCTCTGCTTCTTATTGCGGTTTGTGTTGCATCTGCAGTGGCTTTTGAGTATCTTTGGTGCAAGGCTATTAAAAAAGAACCTTCTCTTCGTGATTTGAGTGCAATTGTAACGGGACTTTTGTTGGCGCTTAATCTTCCATCGTCCCTCCCCTTATGGATGGCGGCGGTCGGTAGCGGCGTGGCAATAATTGTGGTTAAGCAAATGTTTGGCGGTATAGGTCAAAACTTTGCAAACCCTGCAATTACTGCAAGAATTGTTTTGACAGTTTCTTTCCCCACCGCTATGACAACCTTTATGGTGCCTTTTTCGGACGCAGTATCTTCGGCTACCCCGTTATCTAACTCTCAAGAAGTCCCCACAGGTGTTACCGAGTTGTTTTTAGGCAACTATGCGGGTTGTATTGGTGAGACTTCTGCACTTTTACTTCTTGCGGGTGGTGTATACCTTGTTATAAGAAAGGTTATTACTCCACACATACCTATTAGTTTTATTCTTTCGGCGGCAGGTCTTGCCTTTGTTTTGGGCGATGACCCACTAAGAACTGTGCTTTCTGGCGGAATTATGATTGGTAGCATCTTTATGGCAACCGATTATGTGACATCACCACCGAACCGTTTGGGCAAGATTGTTTTTGGTGTGGGTTGTGGTATCATTACTGTTATTATCCGTCATTTTGGCAACCTACCTGAAGGTGTTTCCTTTGCTATACTTATTATGAACATTCTTACGCCGCACATAGTAAAGCTTACCTCTAAAAAGCCTTTTGGAACGGAGGTAAAAGCAAATGAAGTTTAATGTAAAAGAAATTCTTATTCCTATTGTTGTTTTAACCCTTATCGCCGCGGTTATGGCGGGTCTGCTTGGCGGAACCAACCTTTTAACCAAGGATAAAATTGATTTTCTTGCGGCAGAAAATGAAAAAACCGCCGTTTCAAAGGTTATAAAGGCAGATACCTACAACAAAAAAGATATTTCTTACAACCACACAAGTTATTCATATTATGAGGCGGTTTCAAACAATCTCGTTGTGGGATACGCTTTTACCGTTTCGGAGAATGGTTATGGCGGTGTGGTTTCTGCCGTTGTTGGTATTGATAAAATAGGCAAAATAACAGCAGTTGAAATTCTTGATGTTTCGGGCGAAACTCCCGGTCTTGGCCAAAACGCAAAAAACGAAGCATTTTATGGGCAATTCGCCGGAAAATTCGGCGAGGTTTCGGTTGTTAAAAACGGAGCCAAAGAGGGCGAGGTAAACGCTATTACGGGCGCTACCATAACCTCAAGGGCGGTAGCAAATGCCGTTAACCTTAGTTTTAAGCTCTATGACGAAATTAAAAAGGAGGGTGGCAAGTAAATGAAACAAAACTCTGCTTTTAAAACATTTTCAAAAGGCATTTTAGCCGAAAACCCTGTTTTGCGACTTGTGCTTGGCACCTGCCCTACCCTTGCGGTAACAACCTCCGCCTTAAACGGAATTGGTATGGGTGTTTCGGCAACCTTTGTTTTGGTTTGTTCAGGTGCGGTTGTTTCTTTGCTTAGAAATGTTATTCCCTCAAAGGTTAGAATCCCTGCATACATAACAATTATTGCGGGTTTTGTTACCATTGTTCAGATGTTGGTCAAAGCATTTTTGCCCTCTATCGACAACGCGCTTGGTATATTCTTACCCCTCATTGTTGTTAACTGCATCATTCTGGCTCGCGCCGAAATGTTTGCGGCAAAAAATCCCGTTATACCTTCTGTCTTAGATGGTCTTGGGATGGGGGTTGGCTTTACGGCAACCCTAACCGCAATGGGTGTTATACGCGAACTTTTAGGTTCAGGAACAATTTTTTCTCTACCCATTACCCAAGGCGTTATCGACCCGATGATTGTTATGATTTTGCCACCGGGCGGATTTTTTGTGTTTGGCATTTTGGTAGCTCTTTCTAACTGGTTGGCAGAAAAATCGGGCAAAGAAAAGGTTACCTCTCTTGGTTGTGGAGACTGCGCCCTTTGCGGCACATGTCCAATGGCAAATGATGAGGGTGCCGAAGCCTGCGAAAAGGCATACGGCAAAGCCTTGGCTGAGGATATGACCGATACCTCCAATAAAAAAGAAAAAGAGGAGGCGGCAGATAATGAATGACCAAAGCTTTGTTTCAATGATTGTGTCGGTTTTGCTTGCGGGCATTTTGACCGACAATATGGTGCTTTCAAAGTTTCTTGGAATTTGCCCGTTTTTAGGCGTTTCTAAGAAACTTAACACCGCCTTTGCTATGAGTATGGCGGTTATATTGGTTATGCTTGCCGCATCGGCGGTTACATATCCAATATATGTATTTTTGCTAATACCAAATGAGCTAGAATATCTGCAAACAATTTCCTTTATTTTGGTTATTGCCGCACTTGTTCAGCTTATTGAGGTTTTGCTCAAAAAATTCATGCCACCGCTTTATAAGGCGCTTGGCATATATCTGCCATTAATCACCACCAACTGTGCAGTTTTAGGTATCACCCTTTTGCACTTTACAAACCAAAACATTATAAAATTCGCCGCCGCAAACGGCGGTTATCAAAGCGGCAAGGTTTTTACGGTTTGTATGGCAAACGCACTTGGTGCAGGATTAGGCTTTATGGTTGCTATGCTTCTTTTTGCGGGTGTTAGAAGTCGCCTTGAAAAATGTAATGTTCCTAAGATTTTACAAGGTCTACCTATAACCCTTATCGCCGCTGCAATAGTATCCCTTTCGTTCTTGGGATTTGCGGGCGTGGCTTAAGGAGGTATAATTATGACACAGATTTTTATTGCTATTGCCATTATTGGTGCAATCGGTCTTTTGGGCGGTGCCCTATTATCTATTGTGTCGGCAATTTGTGATACAGGCGAAGAAAACGAAAAACTCGCCGCTATAAGAGATGCCCTGCCGGGCGCTAACTGTGGTGCTTGTGGCCATGCCGGTTGTGACTCCTACGCCGAAGCGGTGGAAAATGGCTCTGCCGAGCCTAACCTTTGTGCTCCCGGCGGAACGGATACCGCATCAAAGCTCTCTGAAATACTTGGCGTTGAAATTGATGCAACCCCTAAGGTTGCAAAGGTTCTTTGTGCCGGTTGCAACGACAATGTTGACACAAAATACAATTACACAGGTATGCCCTCTTGTAAGGCTGCTACCGCACTTGGCGGCGGAATGAGTGCTTGTGACTATGGTTGTTTGGGGCTTGGCGACTGTGCCGAGATTTGCCCATTTGATGCTATTAGCATTGAAAACGGCTTGGCGGTTGTAAACAGTGAAAAGTGTACGGGTTGCTCAAAGTGTATTAACACCTGTCCAAAAGCAATTATTTCTTTGGTTCCGCTTAAAAAAGCGGCACAAATACCCTGCAACAACCATCAAAAAGGCGGCGTTGCACGAAAGATATGCAAAACTGCTTGTATTGGTTGTGCAGCCTGTGCCAGAGCATGTGAGTTTGGCGCTATAACAATGGATAATTTCTTAGGAGTTATTGATGCTGAGAAATGTACCGCTTGCGGTAAATGTATTGATGCTTGTCCTCAAAAAATTATTGTTATGAACTAATTAAATAAATATAAAAACGGTGCAAACCTTTTCTTTGGTTTGCACCGTTTTGTTATACATTTTTAATTCCGTATGAAAGTTTCATAAGGCTATCCCCTAAATGAACATTCTCGACCATTATATCGGGGTGATTTATAGCAAGGTCGCAATGAGAGAAGTTCCAAAATCCTTTTATGCCAAGTCCTATAAGCATATCGCAAAGCTTTTCTGCCTCGGTCCTTGGTATGCAAAGTATGGCACACTTCGGTAAATTTTCTCTGCAAAAATCATCTAAATCATCTATATGCCTTACGGGTAGACCCTTTATTATCTGACCCTTTAAAGCCTCTTTTTTATCGAATATACCAATCAGTTTAAATCCTTTGGTTTCAAACGCCATATGACTTGCTATGGCTCTACCCAAATTACCTGCGCCTATTAAAATCGCCTTGTTAGGTTTATCTAAACCTAAAATCTTGCCGATTTCGGTATGGAGTTGGTCTATATGATAGCCATATCCCTGCTGACCAAAGCCGCCAAAGCAGTTAAGGTCCTGCCTTATCTGACTTGCGGTAAGCCCCATTCTTTCAGAGAGCTCTCT
>JAZNIK010000035.1:0-5902 GCA_045577495.1 Acutalibacteraceae bacterium | reverse complement strand
TCGACGGGGAGGTTTGGCACCTCGATGTCGGCTCATCACATCCTGGGGCTGAATTCGGTCCCAAGGGTTCGGCTGTTCGCCGATTAAAGTGGTACGCGAGCTGGGTTCAGAACGTCGTGAGACAGTTCGGTCCCTATCTGTTGTGGGCGCAGGATATTTGAGAGGAGCTGTCCCTAGTACGAGAGGACCGGGATGGACGCACCTCTGGTGCACCGGTTGTTCTGCCAAGAGCATAGCCGGGCAGCTAAGTGCGGATCGGATAAACGCTGAAAGCATCTAAGCGTGAAGCCGGCCTCAAGATAAGATATCCCATTGAGTAATCAAGTAAGGTCCCCGGAAGACTACCGGGTTGATAGGCTGCATGTGTAAGCATAGTGATATGTTTAGCTAGGCAGTACTAATAGACCGAGGGCTTAACCTAAAAATTATGGTTTTTACCTTCAACTTGTCCCTTTCTTTTACCTTTATTCAGTTTTCAGGGTATGATTAAAAGAGCAAAACACAGTTAATCCTCTCGGATTAACGAGCATTTTAACGTAGCAGAGGCGAAAATAATACCTTTAAAATCAGGTTTAGATTATTCGTGTTTGCCTATAAAGATATTGTAAACCAAACGATTTTGGTGTATAATATAAATATAGTTGGTGCCAATGGCGGTGAGGGTCCACCTGTTCCCATTCCGAACACAGAAGTTAAGCTCATCAGTGCCGAAAATACTTGGCTGGAAGCGGCCCGGGAAAATAGGGCGGTGCCAACACATAAAAGAAGTACATTCAATCAGAATGTACTTCTTTTATTATATATTATTATCAAAAAAATAGGTAAAATGTAAAATATTAACATTTTAATTGACTTTTTTGTCGAAAAGAGGTATTATTTATATATAAAAATTCTTAAGGAGGTTTTATTATGAAACATACAGGTATGGTTAGACCCGTAGATACTTTAGGTCGCATAGTGCTCCCCAGAGAACTTAGAAAGTTATTAGGTATTGTTGATGGCAAAGATAGTGTTGAAATCTTTATAGATGGCGATAATATTGTACTTCGTAAATATCAGCCAAGCTGTATTTTTTGCGGTGAGATAGAAAATACCGTTATGCTTGGAAACCATCTTGTTTGCAAAAAGTGTGTTGCAAAGCTTTCAAAACTTAGTAAATAAATTTAAAATATGTATCTTGTAAGAGGTGTGCAAAACACCTCTTTTTTTATTTATGAAAATAAATATTAATTTGATTATTTAAGTCAAAGCATATTGGTGTTGAAGCATTCATATCAAAACAATGCATATTCACTGCCGAAATGCTAGGGTTATTATATGTGGTATAGTAATATATGCCCTTAGTGGTGTTGCAACAAGAGGTGTATCTAGTGATTTCATAGCCATCTTTTTCTAACACAACACCTTTTGTAATCGATACATTATTTAAAATATTAAAAAACTGAATTACGCTAGATAATTCATTCTCGGCGAGGGCAGAATTTAACTTTAAAAAAGCACTTCTTACAAAGCGAGAGGCTGAGGAAAAATCACCCGGCAGACCAACTCCTCCCATACCCTTGCTTAGCGGATTAAGGGCTATTTTTTCACTAAATCGGTTTATTGCGGTTTTGGTAGAAAGATTTATATATTGGCTTAAATTCCAAAGCTGCATTTTAAAAGGCGGGTTATTTGTTAGCACACCAATAGGATTGTCAAGGATTTCTATCCCCGAATCAACCGACTCTAAAACAATGCTATTTTTACTATCAGATATCAACCAGTGAAGCGGAGTGGCTTTTAGTTGGTCATTAAAGTTATCGTTGGTTATATTGATGTTAGAAAGGTTTCGCCTTGCTTCTTCAACCGTTTTACAGTTGGCTAAAATATATGGTATAACCTCAAACGATGCGATATTTGTGTATCCGTGTTTAGGAGGAAAATATTTTGCATTTTCACTAAACAAAAGTGCTGCAACAGAAAGCCCTACTTCATTTGTGGCATCAAAATAAAGAGGGATATCGTGTACAAGTGTAGCCATACCAATAATAGCGTAATGCTTATTTAAGGGAGCAGTATATTTGAACTTAAAATTAAGGTTACGAGGGGTTATAATAATCTGCTCTCCAAAAGAAATATTGTAATCAAGGGTTCTGCCAAAATAATGACAATCGGAATTAAAACTTATTGCAGTACACATAAACTTTCACCTTTTTGTTAGAATACTAGATTATGATATGCAAAAAGCATTTGAATTATCATAAATAGGCATAAAAAAATCCTCTGGCAAAAAACCAGAGGATTGGCGGAGTAGGAGAGACTCGAACTCTCGCGCCGGTTGCCCGACCTACGCCCTTAGCAGGGGCGCCTCGTCACCAACTTGAGTACTACTCCAAATTGTAACTTAAATTAAAAATATTAAATTAAAAAACCAAATGAACAATAGGAGTGACTCGGCTTCGTGCCCTCTTGCGGTACCCAAAATTTATATTCGGCTTGGAGCACCGATAAATTTTGACCGCTACGCCAATAAATTATCGCTTAATCGTCCGCAGGACGCGCTCAAATTTGTTGCCCGTCACCAACTTGAGTACTACTCCAAATTGTAACGTATTATAAAAACTATAAAATTGTTTTAAAAAAATGGCGGAGAGAAAGGGATTCGAACCCTTGGCTCTTTCGAGTCACTGGTTTTCAAGACCAGCTCCTTAAACCGCTCGGACATCTCTCCATCAACGTGCCATAATATTGTAACACAATGACTTTTATTTGTCAATAAAAAATGCTAAAATTATAAATTAAATTTGCAGATAAATAAGTGATACACATTGGTTGCACAATCCAGTCGTTTTTTCTAATTATACTCTTATCAATCTAACACTATTTTATGATAAAAAATCATGATTATATCTAGAAATTTTCATCGTTATGTAGTATAATCAAATATAATACTTTTTATAGGAGAATGCAATTTGTCTATACCACAAGACCATATAAGAAATTTTTGCATAATTGCTCATATTGACCATGGAAAATCCACCTTGGCAGACCGTCTTTTAGAATTAACAGAGTCGGTTGAACAAAGGGAGATGGAGGAACAACTGTTAGACAGTATGGACCTAGAGCGTGAGCGAGGTATCACAATTAAGGCGCACGCTGTTACCCTTTATTATACTGCCAAAGATGGCGAGAAATATGAGTTTAATCTAATTGACACTCCCGGTCACGTTGACTTTAATTATGAGGTATCTCGTTCTCTTGCGGCTTGTGAGGGGGCGGTGCTTGTTGTTGATGCGTCACAGGGTATAGAGGCTCAAACTCTCGCTAATACGTATTTGGCGGTTGACCATAATTTAGAGCTCTTGCCTGTTATAAACAAAATAGATTTACCTAGCGCAGAGCCTGAGCGCGTTCGTGCCGAGATTGAGGATGTTATAGGCATCCCCGCTGATGAGGCACCCTTGGTATCAGCTAAAACAGGTCAAAATGTTGAGCAAATTTTAGAACGACTTATTTATGATATTCCTGCTCCCGAGGGAGATAGTAATGAACCGCTTAAGGCATTGATTTTTGACTCTTATTACGATCAATATAAAGGGGTAATAGTTTATTTTAGGGTTGTTTCTGGTGAAATCAGGCCACAACAAACTATTCGTATGATGGCAACAGGTGCCGAGTTTTTAACTGTAGAAATCGGAAGAAAAATGGCGACTGCTATGGTGCCGTGTGATGTTTTAAGAGCGGGTGAGGTTGGATATCTTGCCGCATCTATAAAAACGGTTGGTGACGCTCGTGTGGGCGACACTATAACCCTTGCCGAAACTCCTGCGGTCGAGCCTCTTGATGGATATCGCAAGGTTAACCCCGTTGTTTTCTGTGGTATCTATCCTGCAGATGGTGCAAGATACTCCGATTTGCGTGAGGCACTAGAAAAACTTCAGTTAAATGATGCATCCTTGCTTTATGAACCCGAAACCTCAACTGCTTTAGGCTTTGGTTTCCGTTGCGGTTTTTTAGGGCTACTCCATATGGAGATTATAGAGGAACGATTGGAACGTGAGTATAATTTAGATTTGGTTACAACGGCACCTAGCGTTGTTTATAAATTTGAGCTTACAAATGGCGAGGTAATCGAGGTAGATAATCCAACAAACTACCCCGACCCTGCAACAATTTCAACCGCTATGGAGCCTGTTGCAGATGTGCATATTTTCTCACCAAGAGATTATATCGGTGATATTATGGGGCTTTGCCAAGAAAGACGCGGCGAGTATCGAGATACTAAGTATATGGGCGATAGGGTGGACATTCATTATGTTATGCCTGTTGGAGAAATCGTGTATGACTTTTTTGATGCTTTAAAATCTCGCACCCGCGGTTATGCAAGTTATGATTACGAAATAAAGGATTATCAAATATCAAAACTTGTTAAACTAGATGTTATGCTTGCAGGCGATGTGGTAGATGCCTTGTCCTTTATTGTTCATGCTGATAATGCATATGCAAGAGCAAGACGCATTGCAGAAAAGCTTAAAGAGTTTATCCCAAGGCAGTTGTTTGAGGTGCCTATTCAAGTTGCTGTTGGCGGCAAGATAATTGCAAGAGAAACCGTAAAAGCCCTTAGAAAAGATGTTTTGGCTAAATGCTATGGCGGTGATATAACTCGTAAGAAAAAACTTCTTGAAAAACAGAAGGAAGGCAAAAAGCGTATGCGCCAGTTAGGTTCGGTAGAGGTTCCGCAAGAGGCGTTTATGGCAGTATTGAAACTAGATGAGTAAACGAAAATCAAAAACAGCAATTCCTATTTTCGTTTCGGTTTTTCTTGCTTTGATGTTTATAGTAACAACGTTAAGCGGTTGTAATCAAAAACTTTCAAGAACCTTTTTTGCAGCCGATACGGTATGTACGATAACTCTTTATGATGGCAACAGTGAGATTTTAGATAGCGCAGTAGACCTTTGTAATGATTTGGCAAATAAGTTTGATGCTTATAATGAAAACTCTGAGCTTTCAAAACTTAATAAGCAGGGTGAACTTGAGAATCCTGATAAAGATTTGTACGAGCTAATAAAAAAGGGTTTATATTATAGTCAGCTTAAAAACGGAATTTTTGATATAACTATAAAGCCTGTAAGTGAACTATGGGACTTTAAAAATGAGGTTATTCCGCCTAATGATGCTATCCAAACGGCTCTAAAAAAGGTTGGATATGACAGGGTAATTTTAAATAAAAAAAGTATTAAACTTAATAATACTATAATTGAATTGGGCGCCATTGCAAAAGGGTATATCGCTGATAAAATTATCTATTTTCTACAAGAAAATGGCGTGAATTCTGCAATTGTAAACCTTGGTGGCAATATTTCTGTTTTGGGCAAAAAGAAAAACCAAGATTTTATCGTTGGTATTGCAAAGCCTTTTGAACAAACTACAATAGCCTCGGTAAAGGTTAGCGATATGTCGGTTGTAACAAGTGGTATCTATCAAAGGTATATAAAAAAAGGTGACGAAATATATCATCATCTTTTAAACACAACAACAGGTTATCCCCAGAATAATGAACTTTTGTCGGTTACAATTATTGCAAAAAATTCAGTCGATGCAGATGCTCTTTCTACCCTTTGCTTTTTGCTTGGAAAAGAGCAAGGAATAAAGCTGATAGAGGAAAAAGAAGGAATAGAGGCAGTTTTTATAGATAATAAGAATGAACTGCTTTTAACCTCTGGTTTAAAATTAGATAAAGGGAATGTAATCACAAAAAAATAAGGTTGCGAAAGCAACCTTCAGACCGCTGACAAAGGTAAGTCAGCGGTCATTTTTTTGCAAAAACAGGATGAAAAAGCAGTGTAAATATGGTATAATAGAAGCATAGAAAAACCGCATAAAAAGAGGGATTTTAATGCTTAAACCGTCAACTTCAAGA
>JAZNIK010000034.1:0-13153 GCA_045577495.1 Acutalibacteraceae bacterium | reverse complement strand
TGTCAAATCTGCCGGGACGAAGAAGCGCCGGGTCGAGAATATCAGGGCGGTTTGTGGCAGCCATAACTATGACACCTGAATTTGTGCCAAAGCCGTCCATCTCAACAAGGAGCTGGTTCAGGGTCTGCTCACGCTCATCGTGACCGCCGCCAAGACCTGCACCACGTTGGCGACCTACGGCATCAATCTCATCAATAAATACAATTGATGGGGCGTTTTTCTTAGCCTGTTCAAACAAGTCACGCACACGAGATGCACCAACACCAACAAACATTTCAACAAAATCAGAACCCGAGATTGAAAAGAAAGGTACATTAGCCTCGCCCGCAACTGCTCTGGCAAGTAAGGTTTTACCCGTTCCGGGAGGTCCAACTAAAAGCACACCCTTGGGAATTCTTGCGCCCAACTCGTTGAATTTTGCAGGAGATTTTAAAAACTCCACAAGCTCTACCATTTCTTCTTTTTCTTCATCGGCACCCGCAACATCGGCAAAGGTGGTTTTTCTTTTATCATCTGCCTTTTTAAACTTGGCTTTGCCAAACGACATTGACTTATCAGCGCCCATTGTTAGATTCATTTTACGCATCATAAATACGAGAGAAAGAACAACAACACCGATTAGCAATAGGGTTGGCAAAAAATTACTAAGCCAAGCCGCTTCATTACCACGCTTATAATTGAATTTGATTTTGTTTGCATCTTCAGATTTTTGGTTATGCTCCATTACAAACTCGTTAACATCATTATAAAAAATTGATGGGTCCGCAACTGTGTAACGATAGGTTTTACCATCATCACGCATAACGTATTTTAATTCACCCGAATATAAATTCAGTTGATACTCTGAAATTTTGTTATCAAAAACATACTCGACAATCTCATAATACTTTGCTTCGGTTGCCGGTTGAGTTGCCTTGAGCATAAAAAATGCACCAATACAAAAAACAAGCGGAATAGTTATATAAAGCAAAATATTTCTAATATTTTTTTTATTCAAATGCTTCACTTCCTAAATTATTTTTCATATATTGAACGCTTTAAAACACCCACGTAGGGCAAATTGCGATAATTTTCTGCATAATCAAGTCCATAACCTACTATAAACTCATCAGGGACAGTTGCGCCAACATAATCTGCAACCATATCCTTAACCACGCGACGCTCTGGTTTATCTAAGAATGTGCAAATTTTAAGTGAGTTTGGATTTCTAAGCTGTAACATTTCTTTTAAATGTGAAAGTGTGTTACCGCTATCTAAAATATCCTCAACAATTAAAACGTCATAACCCGCAATATCGGTTGAAAGGTCTTTTAAAAGGCGAACAACACCGCTTGAACGGGTTGATGCACCATATGATGATAACGCCATAAAATCAATTTTACAATGTATATTGATACTTCTCATAAGGTCAGACATAAACACAACCGAACCTTTTAAAATTCCAATAATAAGCAGATTTTTATCCTTATAATCCTCGGAAATTTCTTTGCCTAATCTAGCAATAATTTGCTCAACCGCTTCTTTTGAAAACAAAATCCTTTCAATATCATTGTTTAACATAATTACTGTCCCCTATTTTTTTATTTATAAACTTTAACCTCAAGTACTTTTTTTGTGTTTTTATCAATTTTAACACGTTCAGAAATGCCAACACCATATGACCAAACAACTCCATTCTCGTCTGCCGCTACTGGAACTGAATCTCTCTGCTCTTTTAAAATATTAGCCTCTGCCTGTAATTTTCTAAGAGGTTTAGATAATCCACGCCCAACAGGACTCATTCTATCATTTGGCATTCGCTCTCTTAAAACTAATTCGCCAACTATTTTATCATAGTCCATTGCGTTTTTTAAAAACAAATTGTTAACATTATTTGACATTTTATGATTTTTTATATCAACTACTTCTGTTTCAACCTTAAAAGAGGTTGCTTGTGCTTTATAAATGCTTAGCCAACCTATTTTCACCACCGCATTATAACCATCAAAAAGTTCAATTTTGCCTTTTTTATCTGCGCAAAGTTTAAGCATTTGGTCAAGGTGAAGATTATCAACAGTTCGGTTTGTGATTTTATCCCCATAAATCATAATAATTCGGGATGAAATTGCTTTATGGTAGGTTAAAAGTTTTTCTAAATTTAGTCCTTTTTCTGCATCAAAGCAGTCGGCAAAAGCATCATTTGCCATCTGCTCTAAAAATTCACTATCAGTTTTTAAAAGCAAAAAATTTCTAACAGCAACCTTTTTAATTGCAGGATTTATTTTTTCAAGCTCGGGTACAATATGATGCCTAACTTTATTTCTTAAATAATCATCGGTTAGGTTAGTGCTATCGGTAACATATTTTAAATTATTTTCTTTACAATACTCTAAAATCTCGTTCTTTGAAAAATTTAAAATAGGTCTTATAAATTTATCTCTTTTAAAGGGAATACCGCAAAGACCTTTTATGCCGCTCCCCCTTGAAAAATTTATCAAAAAGGTTTCCAAGGAGTCATCTGCGTTATGCGCCGTTGCAATAAAATCCGCATTTAGCGAGTCGAAGATTTCATATCTAAGTCGTCTAGCAGTGAGTTCAACACTTTCGCCCTGATGCGCTTTGCCTAAAACATCAACATCAACAGTTTTTAAATCAACATTTAAACTATTACATAGTTTCTCGCAAAATAAAGCATCACGATTTGATTCTTCACCGCGTAAATGATGATTGATATGCACCGCAGTTAATGAAAAATTGTTTGATTTTGATAGTTCATTTAACAAATGCAAAAGACAGACTGAATCTGCACCGCCCGATAGAGCGACGCAGATTTCACCTTTAAAATCAGGAACATTTAATTCATTAAATAAGTTTTTAATACTGTTCTTCATAAATGTTTGTTTGAGCTGTAAAACGAGTAAATTGACCATCCCAATGCAAAGGAATTGATTTTATTTCACCGTGGCGGTTTTTAGCAACAATACACTCTGCTGAGGTTGGGTCACTTGCTTGTTCGGGGTCGGTATTTTCAGAATCATAATATTTTTCACGATAAAGAAAAAGTACGATATCTGCATCCTGCTCGATAGAACCAGATTCACGAAGGTCAGAAAGTGCAGGTTTATGTGACTTACCCTTAACCTCAGTGCCACGGCTAAGCTGAGCGCAAACAATAACGGGCACCATAAGTTCTTTTGCCATAATTTTTAGATTTCGGGTAATATCAGATACCTCTTGAACGCGGTTCTCTTTAGAGGTTGCAGAACGCATAAGACCTAAGTAGTCGATAATAACCAAATCAACATTTTTCATACGTCTGAGTTTTGCCTTCATTTCGGGAACTGTAATAGATGAAGTTTCATCTAAATATAAATTAGATTTTGAAAGTTGTTCGGATGCTTGAGCAAGTCTTGTCCACTCTGCCTCGGTCATTAAAGATGAATCGCGCAAATGACTGCTTTCAATAGCCGCCTCGTTGGATAGTAGACGCTGTGCCAACTGGTCCCTTGTCATCTCAAGGGAGAAAAAGCAAACGGTTTTACCGCCGTTTACCGCAACATTACGTGCAATATTCAAGGCGAACGAGGTCTTACCCATACCGGGACGGGCACCAAGCACGATAAGGTCAGATTTGTTTAAGCCCGTAAGGGTTTTATCAAGTTCCTCAATGCCACAAGGAATACCAATATAATCATCGCGTGTGGCGGGGTCGGCTACCTTTGTAAGTCTATCAAAGGTTTCGTTTTGAATAACCGATTTAATATGTACTAAATCTGTATTATCTCTACCCTGCCTAATCTCATAAATGCGTTGCTCTGCCGAATCCAATAAAAGACTTGAATCCATCGCATTTTCGTTAATATCTTTTAAAATGGTTTGAGCCGCCTTCATAAGTGAACGCGCAAAATACCTATCCCTAACAATCGCAATATAATTATCCAGGTTTGCGGTTGTTGGAACGCATTGAACAAGTTGGGTAAGATATGATTTTCCACCCGCCTCATCATATATTCCTTTGCTTTTTAATTGTTCAAGCAAGGTAATAAAATCAATGGGCAGATTTTTTTCATACATTTCGGTTAATGTATTATAAATTTCCGCGTGTTGTGGAATATAAAAATATTCCGCCTTGAGCATTGTTGCGGCTCTATTTAAGCATTTAGGGTCAATAATAATCGAACCGATTACAGATTGCTCTGCCTCAACCGAAAAGGGTTGTCTACCCTCGCTTAACAATTCAAAACTGTTATTTTCAGCCATTTTTCACTATTCCTTTACAACAACATTTACAGATGCGGTGATGCCGTTATACAGTTTAATCTCTGCGGTATATTCACCGAACTGTTTAATATCGGCAACCTGCATTTTTCTGCGGTCTATTTCAACGCAAAATTCTTTATTTATTGCTAAGGCAATCTCTTTTGCGGTGATTGCACCAAAGAGTTTACCCGATGCGCCTGCCTTAGCAGTGATAACAATCTCTTTATTATTTATTGAATCAGCAACCTTTTGAGCCGCCTTTTTTTCTTCTGCTATATGATGTGCTTTAGATTCCTCGCGGTTTTTAAGGTCATTCATAGCGGCGGCGTTTGCCTCTATTGCGAGTTTTTTAGGGAATAAGAAATTCCTTGCATATCCATCAGACACATTGCAAAGCTCACCTTTTTTTCCATGACCTTTAACGTCTGCAAGTAAAACTACCTTCATTTTAATTTTCCTCCTCTTGTTTATCAATAGCCTCAATCAACATATTTTTGGCTTGATTAAAATCAACATCTTTTATTTGACAAGCCGCCATATTTCTATGGCCACCGCCACCTAACCTTTCAACAATCAGTTGAACATTTATCTCACCAAATGAACGAGCAGAAATGTTAATATAATCATCAATTTGACTTAACACAAATGATGCCTTAACGCCCGAAATATTTAAAAGTTCATCTGCCGCCTGTGAAGAAATTATTTTAATTTCCTCATTTGAAATATCTGTATTTGAATTAAAGGCTATTGCATATTCCTTATACTGCTCTGCAGTAGCAATAATTGAATTCTTAGCCTTATAATTTTCCATAGAATCGGCAAAAAGTTTTTTAACTGCTATAGGATCAGCACCTCTGCGACGCAAAAACGCCGAAGCCTCAAAGGTTCTAACACCTGTATTTAAGCAGAAGTTTCTAGTATCTAGCGTAATTCCAGAAAGGAGTGCCTCTGCCTCAGCTCGACTGACAGCATTTTCGCATATATACTGCAAAAGTTCACTAACCATCTCTGCAGTAGATGATGCGGACGTTTCGTGATAGAAAATAACCGCGTTTGAAATATGGTCAACGACTTTTCTGTGATGGTCAATTACAACAATAGTGCCTGCTAAATCTAAAAGTTCAGGACACTCTAACATTGATGGGCGATGTGTATCAAGAATTATAAGTAGTGTTTGTTTATTGACCTTATCCATAATATTTTCGGGTGAATCTATCATTAAATCAGAGCCGAGAGCCGAAATTCTTTCATAAAGCGGATACACCAAAGAGGTTTTTTTATCAATTACTACCGATGCCTTTGTGCCTGTATGTTTTTTTATTGCGGAGCATAATGCAAAAGCCGAACCATAACAATCTAAATCGGCAAATTTATGACCCATTAACACAACCTGCTCGCTAGAATTTATAAGTTCCAGCAAGGCAGATGCAACAATTCTTGTTCTAACGCGAGTACGCTTTTCGTTAGCATTTGCAAGACCGCCAAAAAACTGAAAACTGTTATCGCGTTTTTTGATTGCTACTTGGTCACCGCCTCTGCCAAGCGCCATATCAAGTGCTTGGTGGGCTTGTTCCTCACTCTCGCGAAGATTATTACCGCAACCTATACCAATAGAAATGGTTGCTCTGCCCATATCCCCTAAATCGATGCTTCTGACTCTATTTAAAACATCAAATTTATTTGAAATATAGGTGTTTAAATCTCTTTCTTCAAATATAAAGATATATCTTTCACCTGAAAATTTTCGAGAAAAACCATTAGCGGATGAAAACCAATCTTCTAAAGTGTTTTGAATTTTCGAACTAACGGAATTACGCTCACTATCACGCATATTGTGGGTTAAATCGTCTAGATTATCAACCGCAATCAATGCAACGATTGGTCTTGACAACTTATACTCTTTTGAAATTCGCCTTAACTCCGAAAAATCAACAAAACAGTAGATTTTTTGCTCAATATCTAAATCCAATTTATGAACAGACAGATATACGTCATAGGTCTTGTTGTTATAAAAAATTGTTGAGTGTCGTTTTTGGCTCAGTTCATTAACCCCCGACTCGCCAATCATTTCGGTAATATTTTTACCAATCAAAACATCTGCGTTTGAACTGATTTTATCAGAAAAAGCCGAGTTATACCAAACAATCTCATCATCTGCGGAGACAATTATAGTAGGCAACGAAAATGAGGTTAAGGCATTTGATGCGGCATTGTTCAGTTCCTCGTTCATACTGTTAATCAGCTCATCAAATTGCTTTTTAATGGTTAGAATCTTTGTAGCTGTTACTGCAGTCATTATTGCAAAAAGAACTGCTGACGCGATAAAGAAAGGAAGCGACACAAAATACAAAAAGACAGTCTGAATTCCTATAACACACAACAATACAACATACAAATAATTAAAATTCCACAATCTTTTAAACATAAAAATTCAGACCTCCTTTATTTTTCAAAAATTAAAGTTCCATAATTATTGGAAGAATCATTGGGCTTCTGCGGGTTCTCTCATAGATAAATTTAGATACACTATCACGAACACGCTGCCTGATAGTTGCAAAGTCGCGTACATGATTAAGATAGCAGGCTTCTATTGCCTTGCAGGCGGCTTCGGTTGCATCCTCCATAAGTTGTTCAGATTCGCGAACATAAACAAACCCACGCGAAATAACCTCGGGTCCTGCAATAACCTCGCGAGAAATAGCATCCATAGTCATTGCAACAATTATTACACCGTCCTCTGCCAAATGCTTACGGTCTCTTAAAACGATATTACCAACATCACCAACACCCAAGCCATCTACAAGCACTCTACCCGCAGGAACAACCTCGCTCAAACGGATTTTATCTTTTGAAAGCTCGATAGTGTTTCCAATAGTTGTAATCATAATATTTTCATTCGGAATACCCATCATTTTAGCAAGATTTGCGTGTTTATATAAATGCTTTTGCTCACCATGAACGGGAATAAAATACTTTGGCTTAATCAGATTAAGCATTAGTTTTAATTCTTCCTGACAGGCGTGACCCGAAACGTGAACGTCATACATCTTTTCATAAACAACCGTTGCGTTTTGCTTCATAAGTTCATTAACAACCTTGCTAACGGTTTTTTCGTTACCGGGAATTGGAGTAGCAGATATGATAATCATATCACCAGGAACGATATTAACGTGCCTATGCTCACCAAATGCCATTCTATGAAGCGCAGAAAGCGGTTCGCCCTGACTCCCCGTTGTAACAACAACAATCTGCTCGGGCAAATAGCGGTTAATCATATCAATATCAATCAAAATTCCCTCGGGAACATTAAGGTAACCAAGCTCGGATGCGATTGACACAACATTTAGCATACTTCTGCCTGATACTGCAACCTTACGACCGTGTCGCTCTGCCTCATCAATTATTTGCTGAATTCTATGAATGTTTGAGGAGAAGGTAGCAACTATAATTCTTGATTTATCTGCCTTTTTAAAAAGGGTTGAAAAAGATTCACCTACCAAACGCTCTGATGCGGTATATCCGGGACGCTCTGCATTAGTGGAATCGGCAAGTAATGCCAAAACACCAGACCTACCTAACTCGGCAAATCTACCTAAATCAATAACCTTGGAATCAATAGGTGTTGTGTCAATTTTAAAGTCGCCTGTTTGAATTATTGTACCTGCAGGGGTGGTGATAGCCAAGCCTACTGCATCGGGTATTGAGTGGTTAACGTGGATAAACTCAACAGAAAACTTGCCAAGTTTAACGATAGACCCTGCATTAACAACATTAAGCTGAGCAGATGAATTTAATTTATGCTCACGAAGCTTAGCCTCGATTAAACCAAGTGTAAGTCGAGTTCCATAAATAGGTAAATTAAACTGCTTTAGTAAATAAGGGATAGCGCCAATATGGTCCTCATGCCCGTGGGTCACAACGAGGCCCTTGATTTTATCCTGATTTTTTAAAATATACGAAAAATCAGGAATAACTATATCAATACCTGGGGTCTCCTCATCAGGAAAACTCATACCGCAATCAACCAAAAACATATCCCCATCATACTCATAAAGGGTTATGTTTTTGCCAATTTCACCCAAGCCACCAAGTGGAATAATATTGAACGGCTTTGTTGGAATTTTTGGTGTTGATTTTTTGTTAGAGTTATTTTTCTTTTGATAGCTTTTTGAAGTAGTATTTTTATTGCTTTTAAAATTACTATTTGACTGAGTTTTTTTAGAATAACTACCTTTTTTTGCTGTTGCCTTATTTTTCATGTTATTTTTAGCAGATTTTTCTGTTGTTTTTGAACCGTTCTGCTTTTTTTCTATTGGCATTAAAACTTTACCTCCAAATGTAAAAATATGTAAGATTTTAAAAAAATATATAGTTACACGAAAGGCACCATCGTGCAATAAAATTCTAAAAATATCCAATATTAATTGTACCGCCAAACGCCCATATTGTCAAGCATAATATTTCGACAAATGCGATTATTAAAAGAAGAAAATTCAAAGTTATTATTAACAAAAAACCATTTTACTAAACAATGGAATAATCTTTTAAAAATATAACCCATTCGACAGTATTTTTCTTGACTGAGAATATAAAATATGTTATACTAACTTTCCACGCAGGAGGTGATGTTGGTGGAATTAACAAAAACAATAGCAAATAATAAAAAAGCTTTTCACGATTATTTTGTTTTAGAGAGTATGGAAGCCGGCATCGAACTGTGCGGAACCGAGGTTAAATCGCTTAGAAAAGGCGGTGTTAATCTTAAAGACTCTTGGTGCAGTATTGATAACGGAGAGCTTTGGATAAAGGGTATGCATATTTCCCCTTACGAGCAGGGTAATATATTTAATAAGGACCCATTAAGAGTTCGCCGCTTATTGATGCACAAAAAGGAAATTTTAAGATTATTTGGGCACCTAAAGCAACAAAATTTAACCTTAATCCCCCTATCGGTCTATTTTAAAGGTTCCTTGGTAAAGGTTCAGGTAGGTCTTTGCAAGGGTAAAAAACTTTATGACAAACGCGAGGATGCTGCTAAAAAAGCCGCAAGTCGAGATATCGACAGAGCCATTAAGGAGCAAAATAGGTAATTCACCCTTACTTCTTCACTTTTCACTATTGCTTCTTACTTCAAATTCGGGGGCGTAAAGGCTTCGACAGGGATTAGGAAACACAGTAAGCGAGTAGTGGCGCGGACACACTTTAAAATCCGTACTTTAAAAATAAACGACAACTCTAAAGTTGCCTACGCAGCCTAATTAGGCTGCCGTCCGACCTCAGAGAACCGCGGCTGAGCAAGGGCGTCGATTAGCGGTGAACGTGAATAAAGGTTCTCCCCTGCCTTTATCATGAATTTTGAGGATACCTGAATTTAAGGTTTGACATTTAACCTTAATTTTGGGGAGATTTAATAAATGTCTGCACTCGGAGAAAACTGTGTGGAATGATTTTTGGACAGGGGTTCAATTCCCCTCGCCTCCACCAAAAATCCTGAACGCTAAAGCATTCAGGATTTTTTTATTATCTTTTTGCGAATGATTATAAATCCAGAACGGGATATAGTCCAAAAAATTATAAGAATAAAATAAATAAGCTTTCGTACCAAAAGACTTGACCAAATCAGTCAAGTCTTTTAAAATCATCTGCATTATAAGCCAGATTACCATACACATTACATGGCCTGCGATTTTGAACATATTAGCACCGACGCCCAAAACAAAGCCTTCTGCTGCTGTCAATATAGGAAACACCGTTTTTAAAACATTGAAATTAAAATAACGATATGGTATAATGATAAAATAAAGCGAGTTATAAATATATGAAATCAATTAAGAATTTGTTTAAAATTGGATATGGACCTTCAAGTTCACACACAATGGGTCCCTCTTTTGCAGCTTTGAATTTTAGCGAAAATTTTCCTGAAGCAGATTTTATAAAGGTTGTGCTTTATGGTTCTCTTGCAAAAACTGGTAAAGGTCACGGAACTGACCGCGCAATAATGGAAACGCTAAAATCAATTAAAACCGAAATTGTTTTTGATACTACAACTCAAGGTATTAAACATCCAAACACCATTGATTTTATTGCTTATAAAAACCAAGACATTTTAGGTAAAAAACGCTTTTACAGTATTGGTGGCGGTGAAATTCGTGAAGATGGAAACGAATCTCTCGTTCCACCCGAAATATATAAAGAAAAGAATTTTAGCGAAATTGCAGAATATTGCAAATCCAAAAACATCCGCCTTTCTGATTATGTTTTTGAACACGAAGAAAAAGATATTAAGCCTTTTCTTATTGACGTATGGAATACAATGAAAAATTCCATTTTAGAAGGTTTAAGCAAAACGGGTACTCTGCCTGGGGGGATTTTGGTTGATAGAAAAGCACAGTTTCTTTATAATCAAAAACATATTGAAGAAAGCCCACAAACAAAAGAAAATCGCTTGGTTTGTTCATATGCTTTCGCAGTAAGTGAACAAAATGCAGATTGTGGCATTATTGTTACTGCCCCCACCTGTGGTTCTTGTGGAGTTGTACCGGCTGTGCTTAAATACATGCAAGAAAAAAACAATTTTTCTGATGAAGATGTTGTTAGGGCTCTTGCCGTTGCAGGACTGATTGGCAATATTGTTGCTACAAACGCTTCAATAAGTGGCGCAGAATGTGGTTGTCAAGCCGAAGTAGGAACAGCCTGCAGTATGGCATCTGCAGCTCTTTGTGAGCTTTTTGAAATGGGTATTGACCAAATCGAGTATGCAGCTGAGGTTGCGATGGAGCATCATTTAGGACTGACCTGCGACCCTGTTTGTGGTCTAGTACAAATCCCCTGTATCGAAAGAAATGCAGTTGCGGCAATGCGCGCTATAAACGCACTTAGTCTTTCAAATTTTCTTTATGGCAGTCGAAAAGTATCTTTCGATGTTGTTGTTGAAACTATGTATCAAACAGGCAAGGATTTATCTCACCTTTACCGAGAAACATCCGAAGGCGGTCTCGCAAAATTATATTCAAACAAATAACTTAAATTAAACTTGACCAAGTTGAAATTTCGGTAATTTTAAATTTTTCTAATTTACTCAAATAAAAGGAATGTGGATAATCATAATGTATAGTTATCATGTACACTCAACCTTCAGCGATGGTAAAAACACACCTGAAGAAATAGTTTTAGCGGCAATAGAAAAGGGATTTATTGCCATTGGTTTTTCGGATCACGGTTTCACAAATTATGATTTACGGTACTGTATGAAAGACCAAACGGGTTACATAAACCAAATTAAAAAACTAAAAGAAAAATATAAAAATCAAATACAAATATATTTAGGTGTGGAAGAAGATGCTTTTAACCCTTTAAATCGCAATGAATTTGAATATATTATCGGTTCTTGTCATTATTGTTTTCAAGGCAATAATTATTATCCTATTGATTCAGACTATGATTGTTTTAAAAAATGCCTCCTTGCATTTGGAAATGACCATTTAGCCTTTGCTGAATCTTATTACAGCAATTTTTGTGAGTATATAAAAACAAGGAACCCCGACATTATTGGTCATTTTGATTTGATAACGAAATTTGATGAGATGGGCGAACCTTTATTTTTAGGCAATACAGACTATGAACAAATTTCTGAAAAATATATCAAAGAGGCACTAAAAAGCGGTTCCATCTTTGAAATTAATACCGGTGCTATTGCAAGAGGTGTTAGGACAACTGTTTATCCTTTCGAAAATTTGCTCTATATTTTAAGAAAGAATAATACACCTATTATTCTTTCTTCGGATAGTCATAGCATAGATACGCTTGATTTTAATTTTAGCGATACAAAGAAATATCTCAAAGATATAGGTTTTA
The DNA here is from genome assembly GCA_045577495.1 of Acutalibacteraceae bacterium. Classification (GTDB taxonomy): domain Bacteria; phylum Bacillota; class Clostridia; order Oscillospirales; family Acutalibacteraceae; genus UMGS1279. The sequence continues at coordinate 1,060 of JAZNIK010000034.1, read as the reverse complement.
ATAAAATTACTGCGTTAGTTGATAACTCGTTTATGGAATTTGATATAACTTAAAAGGCTTGACCGAGCGGTCAAGCCTTTTAAGTTTTTTCTTTATTATTTATTATTTTTTCTTTATTCATTAAGTCTACGGTGCGCAGGACTTTAATAATAAAGAATATTGAATAAAGAATAAATAAGAAATGTTAAAACATCGTCGTTATCCAATAAATAACCCCATATACCACACTCGCCACGGTGCCGTAAACGATTACTGGTCCTGCGATTTTGAACATATTTGCACCAATACCTAAAACAAAGCCTTCTGCTGCTGTCAATATAGGACACAGTAGTTCGACAAGAAAACTTTGCAAAAAGCTCTTGACAAGTTTACTTGGCGATGTTATACTTTAATTATGCATAGAAAACTTGGCAAAGGAGCTTTGTTATGAATAAAGATGATATTTTAAGAAAGAGCCGAAAAGAAAACCAAAACGGCGATGAACGGGAGAATCAGCTAAGAAAAGGCTCGGCATTGCCGGCAATCATCGCCATGGGGGTAACCGGATTAATCCTGATGATACTGGAAGTGGCTTTTCTGGATACCACGTTGCTTACAAATGGTTTGTATCTGCTTTTTAATGTAGTTGTATCTGTGCAACAATGGTATCTTTTTGGAATTCTAAAGAAAAAGGGCTTTATATTTACCGGCATTTGCTTCAGCTTATGTTCTGTTTTGGGAATCTTGCGGCTAATTGATACATTTACCTCTATGATGTAAGGAACACGAAATATGACAGATAAACTTGTGTTAAAAAACCACCTAAAAGAAGCGCGTTGCACCGCTGGTTTGTCTCAGTCGCAATTAGCCAATATTGTTGGCGTATCCCGAAATACAATAAGTTCAATCGAGACCGGTCAATTCTGCCCTACCGCCAAACTCGCACTGGTTCTTTGTATTGCGTTGGACAAAAAATTTGAAGAACTGTTTTACTTTGAATGATATAAAAGGCTTGACCACCGGATCAAGCCTTTTTGTTATCAGTGACAGTGTATACGGGCGAACACAGTTCGCCCCTACG
>JAZNIK010000033.1:0-19892 GCA_045577495.1 Acutalibacteraceae bacterium | reverse complement strand
TAGCCATGTCGTTCTGTGAGCCAAGGAGTTGCCTTAATTAATTGTCTTCCTAAGACCGCTTGGCCTCCGACTTGGTTTGTCAGTAGTCTGAAGGTTGCGAAAGCAACCTTATTTTTTATGAACTTTATTTTATAAAATTTCTACGGCTTTTTGTTCAACTATTAACAATTTTTTATAGTTTTCAATATATTTGTTAAAACCGTCAAAGGTTTCTTTATCATGCGATATGGTTGTGCTGGTAACATTTTTAAATACCGAATTATTTAAAAACTGTTCTAATGTTTCATCTTTTCTAAATAAAAATGCAGCTAATAAAGCGGCACCATATGGTCCACCCTCACCGCTTGTTTCCATACAGGTTATAGGTGCGTTACAAGCTGAAGCCATATATTTTTGGCAGACATTTTTTGTTTTAAAAAGCCCTCCGTGACCTGTTAAAGATTCTATTTTTACATTTTCTTTAGCTAAAATATCCATACCAATTTTCAAAGTAGTCATAGTAGAATATAGGGTAGCTCGTAAAAAGTTTGCTAAGGAAAATTTACTGTCGGCTTTACGCAAAATCAGTGGTCTTCCAGAATCAAAATGGGTAATACCCTCGCCTGACAGGTAGTTGCATACTAAAACATTTCCGCAGTCAGTATCTCCCTCAAGGGATTTTTTGTATAACTTTGTATATAATTCTTCTGTTGATGGCTGTGCTCCGAAAAGAATAGCAACTTCATTTAGCAATGAAACCCAGAATCTCTCCCAACCACATATACATTTTGATATATCATATTCGGTTAATAGCATTCGTACTCCCATATGTTTCAAAGATATAACCGATATGACCGATGCTGAAAAATCCTTGATACAAAAAGATATTTTTAAATTATATCCCAAAAACCCGTTTATCAAATTCAGCGATAAGGAAAAAGCATTATCACTTTTCAACCAAATAGTTTCAGAGCCCAAGGAAAGAAAACTAGAACAAAAGGCAAAACTTATTCAGTTGATTGATATGCTGATTTTAGACAATTTTCCTGAACTTTTTGCAAACTCTCAAAAAGAGTATGGTATCGCGCAGCAAATAAAGGATTTTATTGATTCAAGGCGGGGAATCACTTTGGGTTTATCTGAGCTCGAAAAGCAATTTGCTTATAGTAAGTTTTATTTAGAAAGACAGTTCAAAAAAGAGTTCGGCACTAGTCTTATTTCATATCGAAACTTCAAACGCTTTGAATACGCAAAGGAGATTTTAAAAGAAGAATCTGTATCTTCTGCAACTGAAATATTGGGCTTTTCTTCTATATATGTATTTAGCCGAGCATTTAAAGAATATTTTGGCATTTCTCCCTCTGAATACAAAAATAGCCTAACGTTTAAATATGCTAAGGTGCCATAACGAAGTTTGGTTTTGGAACTTAAAAATCCCTCATATCTTGCCGAAAAGCCTTGAAATACGACAGTATTCCTGCATTTTTCGTCTTCGATACGAAGAATTTTTAAACAGTTACAAAACTGCAAAGCACTTTAAAATAAACGTTTTGGATGGTAGTCGCGGCAAAAACTCACGGTAATGCTGTCGCATACCGTGAGTTTTTAACAAAGAATACCGCCAAAATTCTACGTTTTAAAGCAATACTTAGTTATGGCACCTTAGCATAAGCGTTAGGCTATTTTTTTATTTCATCAATGTTTGAATACCTTCAACAAAGTCGCCAACGGCACGAAAAGCTTTAGAGGTGCCCTTGGTTAATGAGTGCTTTGTGTTTTTGCCACCCATCATCATTTTGCCTGCGGTAACAAGCGCGGCACCTGCGATAACTCCGGTACCCATACCTTTAATAAAACTATTTGTATTTCTGTTCACAAAAATCCCTCCTAGAAATATTGTGAACCAAAAAATACTAAAAATACTTTTATTAAAAAACTAGTTTTTTCCAATTAGTTTGTCCATAACTGATGGACCAAAATCGATTTTTATTTGTGTGCTTTCGGCTGTTTTTTCGTTGACAGAGTCAACTCCGTTTATATGATTTGTACTATCATACAAAACATACGGAACGGGGTCAGAAACGTGGGTTTTAAGGGTTATAGGTGTTGGGTGGTCAGGCATAACCAAAACTCTGTGCGGAGTGTTTTTTAAATATTCAAGCATAGGGCCTACAACTTTTTGGTCTATCAGTTCAATAGAATGCACCTTGTTTTGTGCCTCGGCACGGTGACCGCACTCATCGGGTGCCTCCATATGTATGTATACAAGCTCACAACCATCTTCAAAAAGTTTTATTGCCGCATCTTTTTTGGCTGTAAAATCTGTATCGATATAACCTGTAGCGCCAGCAACAATCGGAACCGACATATTGGCACATTTGCCTATTCCTCTAAGCAGGTCAACGGCTGACACGATACCGCCTGAAACACCGTTTTTAGTTTTAAAATCTTCTAGTGAGGGTTTTCTGCCCTCACCCCATAGCCAAATAGAATTTGCAGGGCGTTTGCCACGTTTAATCCTATCGAGATTTACAGGGTGATTGCGTAGCAAATCATAACTTTTTTTCATAAGTTCTATTAAAGGCTTAGCAGTATCGGCAGTGCTTAAATAATCCTTTATAACTCTACCGCTAATATCATGTGGCGGTGTCATATTGCCGAGCTCGGTTGTTCCATTTTTGATAACCAAGCAATGACGATAACTAACCCCTGAGAAAAATTCATAAATTTCGTCGCCTAATTTTTCTTGGATGAATTTAATAATTTTTTCTGCCTCTTGTGTAGAAATATCGTCGGCACAATAGTCAACCATAGTTTTATCGGCATAATTTTCCTCGTCAGAAAGGGTAACAAGGTTGCAACGCATAGCAACATCTGTTGGCTTTAACTGAATGCCGATACTTGCAGCTTCGAGTGGAGAACGACCTGTATAGCAAACGGCAGGGTCGTATCCCAAAACCGAAAGATTAGCAACGTCACTACCGGGCTTTAATCCGTCGGCAACAGTTTTGCAAAGGCCAACCTCACCGTTCTTTGCTAAAAAATCTATATTTGGCTTTTTGGCGATTTCCATAGGAGTTTTATTATCAAGCTCGGGTACGGGGTAATCTGCCATACCATCGAGTAAAAGAACTAAATATTTCATAGCATATTCCTCATTTTAAAGAATGACGAGGTATAATACCTCGTCACCCAGTTTTAATATTATTTAGAAGATGTTGTTTCGGTTTTGGGAGCACCGGGAGTGATTGTAACATTGTTATCCTTGTCTACCAAGCATACCCAAGTGTTGCCTTTGTTGTATTCAAGTTCGCTGCCGTCAGCGTTGGTAACCTTTAACACGTCGGTATAGTCGCCTTTTTTCCATTTAACACTTTGGTAGGTTCCGTTAACCATATAATAACCTTCGCCACCAACAAGCTCTGTTTCCATAATCTTGTTTCTGGAATCCATAGGGGAAACATCGGTTTTCAAAACAAGAATATTTTTGAAGGTAACAGATTCGCCTGTGTTATAATCCTTGCGCTCGGTTGTGCCTCTGTATCTTGTGTATCTGCCTGTATCTGCGTTGTATTTAAAGGTAGTGTTAGATGCACCCGACATAGTTACAGAAACTTCGGTGCATTCACCCTCGGTTAATTTTAATTCTTTATCAGAAAAGGCTTGCCATAATTCTGGGTTGGACTTAAGTTCACGCCTAAATCCGAGATTTTCAAAACCTTCGTTGAGTTTTTCGCCGTTAGTATAAAGGGTGTGCTCAGATGCTTTTCCGTTTTTAACTCTAAAAGCATATTTGGATTTGCTGCCTTCAAGAAGATTGAAGTTATCAAGCCCTGTTTTTGCAATCAACGGCTTAGCGTGAGAAGGATTAGAACCTGCATGAACAAAAAGTGCATCGTGGCTGATTGCTAAGCTTATGTGCGAATATCTTGCAGAACGAACAGTGCCTATATTACCAACTTTAGATGCGTCTTTGTATACCGCAAGCATTCGGGTGATACCACCCTCGGCGTATAACTCGTAAACGATATCCGCCTTGTCAACGCCTGTTTGAACCTCTTGCGCTACGCTTATGTTATTAATCATAACGGCAATAGGACGAAGATTGCTGGCTGCGGGGTCCATTTCAAGACCGGTAAAGGGGTTAATATTTTTTGGTATTTGAATGGTAGATGATGTATCCTGTGGTACTTGTATCTCCTTTTCTTTACAGCCGCAAAAAGCAACAACTAAAACCAGGCAAAGAAGTATTGAAATGAATGAACGAATATTGATTTTCATAATCTTCCTCCAAAAAGAAAATAGGTTATATTTATTATATTACTTTGGTTTTTATTTTTCAACCATTTTACACAATTTTTTGTTGTTTTTTAGAAAAATATTTCTATATGTTGTGTTTTTTTATATCAGCTTAAAAACACTTGCAATTTTTAAATCTTTGTGATATACTAACTCTGTTAATGAAAATCTAGTTAAATGCAGTGATGAAGAAAAGTAGGCGGTAGAGCATCGGGCAGAGAGAAAACCCTTGGCTGAAAGGTTTTTACGTTATGCATATCGTTGAAGTTCGCTTTTGAGCATTGTCGCTGAACCTTATAGTAGGTGGCAACGGGTGGTTTCCGTTATTTGAACCGGCGATGTACTTGTAATCGTTTAAAGTGTTTGCAAATTATATTTGCAAAAAATTGGGTGGTACCGCGGAGTTTACGCTTCGTCCCTTGTGGACGGGCGTTTTTTATTTTGTGATTTTCAAAGAAATTTGAGAGGATGAAAACTATGCAACAAAAGTTGGAGGAAATCAGAGTAGCGGCAAAAGCGGCGCTTGAACAGGCACAAGATGCAGGCGCAGTCGATGAAATCCGTATACGTTTTTTAGGTAAAAAGGGTGAGCTTACATCTATTTTAAAACAGATGGGCGGACTATCTCCCGAGGAGCGTCCCAAAATGGGTCAGCTTGCAAATGAGATTCGTGCAGATATCGAAAAGAATATTGCCGTTTCTCTTGAAGAAATGAATAAAAAAGCACAGGAAATCCGCCTTAAAAAAGAGGAACTTGATATTACCATTTCGGGCAAACAACGTGAGGTAGGCGGTCTTCATCCGCTTAACGCTGTTTTGGATGATCTTATTGATATCTTTAGGTCAATGGGCTTTGATGTGGTTGACGGTCCCGAGGTTGAAACCGATTATTATAATTTTGAAGCACTTAATGTTCCAAAAGACCATCCTGCAAGGGATATGCAGGATACATTTTATCTTACTGAGGGTATGCTTTTGCGTACCCAAACCTCTGCGGCGCAGATAAGAACAATGAAAAAAAGAAAACCACCTATCCGCATAATTTGTCCTGGTAGAGTTTATCGTTCTGATGATGTTGATGCAACCCATTCACCTGTTTTCCATCAGGTAGAGGGCTTGGTTGTTGATAAGGGTATAACAATGTGCGACCTTAAAGGCACATTAGAGCAAATGGCAAAAGAAATCTATGGTAGTGATACAAAGGTTAAATTCCGTCCATCATTTTTCCCCTTTACCGAGCCTAGCGTAGAGGTAGATGTTTCTTGCTCTGAGTGTGGTGGCAAGGGTTGTCGAGTTTGCAAGGGCACAGGCTGGATAGAAATTTTAGGTGCAGGTATGGTGCATCCTAAGGTGCTTCAGGGTTGTGGTATCGACCCCGAGGAGTATTCAGGCTTTGCTTTTGGTATAGGACTTGACCGTCTTACAACCACTCGCCATAAGATTAGTGACATTCGTCTGCTTTTTGAAAACGATTTGCGTTTTCTTAAACAGTTTTAGGGGGTATTAAGATGAAGGTTTCATTAGAGCATATTAAAACATATGTAGATATAAATGTTGACCCCGTTACATTGTGTGACCGTATGGTTATGGCAGGTTTCGAGGTAGAGGAGATTATCAATACAGCCGACACAATGCAAAACGTTGTTGTTGGTCAGATTGTAGAAATCACACCTCACGAAAATTCTGACCATTTGCAGATTTGTCAGATAGATATTGGCGAAAAAGAACCTGTTCAAATTGTTACAGGCGCTAATAATGTTTTTGTTGGTGCTTTGGTGCCCGCCGCGCTTCATAATTCACACCTTCCGAATGGTATGAATATTAAAAGCGGTAAGCTTCGTGGCGTTGTATCAAACGGTATGCTTTGTAGCGGTGAGGAACTTAATATAACCGAGGATGATTATACAGGCGCATCGGTAAATGGTATTTTGATTTTAAATGATGATGTTGTACCTGGCACGGATATGCGCGATGTTTTAGGGCTAAACGACTGGATAATAGATTTCAAGATTACCGCTAATCGCCCGGATTGCCAAAGTATTTTAGGCATCGCAAGAGAGATTGGTGTTGTTTTGGGCACAGAATTTAAACCGCCTGTTCCAACCTATAAAACTTGCGGCGGTGATATAAATGAGCATATTAGCGTTAAGGTTTTAAACTATGACCTTTGCCCACGATATGTTGGTAGATATGTTAAAAAACTAAAAATTGCACCATCTCCCGATTGGATGAAACGCGCTTTAAAAGCGGCAGGTATGCGCCCAATAAATAATATAGTTGATATTACAAACTTTGTTATGCTTGAAACAGGTCAACCGCTTCACGCTTTTGATTATCGCGATATCAATGGCGCTAAGGTGATTGTTCGTAATGCAACCGAGGGTGAAATTATTACCACCTTGGATGAAAAAGAGCATAAACTGTCGTCAGAAATGTTGGTTATTGCCGACGCCGAAAATCCATCCTGCCTCGCAGGTATTATGGGCGGACTTAATAGCGAGATTAAGGACGATACAACAACACTTTTCTTAGAGTCTGCTAAATTCCGCCGTGATAGTGTGCGTAAAACTGCACGAACTCTTGGTATTCGCACCGAGTCAAGCGCAAGATTCGAGCGTGGAATTGATATTATAAACACAAAGTATGCATCCGATAGAGCATTACAGCTTATTGACGAGCTAGGCGCGGGTGAAATCGTTGATGGTATTATCGACCTTAACGATGGTTTACCTACCGAGCGTGAACTGAGTGTTAGCGTAAATAAGATAAACGCACTTCTTGGTCTTGAAATTGCGGGCGAAAAAATGTGTGATATTTTAAACAGCCTTCATATAAAAACTGTTTTAAGCGGTGATACCCTTACCTGCCTTATTCCGTCATTCCGTGATGATATCGAGTATATGGCAGATATTGCCGAGGAAGTTATGCGTATTTATGGATACGACCATATTGTTGGCACCCCAATGAACGCACAGGTTTTAAGAGGCACCGTAACAAAAGAACGTGCTATGGATAATGATATCAAAGCCTTACTTGTGGCAAATGGTATGTATGAGATAACAACCTATTCTTTTATTGGTTCAAAGGATATCTATAAATTAGATTTGTCTGAGGATGATTTAAGACTGTCTGCAGTAACAATACTAAATCCGCTTGGCGACGAGTATTCAACAATGCGTACACAACTTGTAACTTCAATGCTTTCGGTTGTTTCTACAAATATTAATCGTAAAAATAGTGCCGCAAGACTTTTTGAAATTTCAAAACGCTTTGTTCCAAAAGCATTACCTCTTACAGAGCAACCCGAGGAGCTTAAAACATTGTCACTCGGAGTTTATGGCGAGGGTGAGGATTTTTATACCCTTAAAGGCTTGGTAGAACAGATTATGGAATACTGTGGCGTTAAGGCTAAGTATATTCGTGCGGATGAGCCTTATCTCCATCCCGGTAGAGCGGCAAAGGCAGTTGTTGGCGAAAAAACAGTTGCAGTTTTTGGTGAGATTCATCCCAATACAGCCGATAAATTTGACCTTGCTCAAAGAGTATATGTTGCCGAGGTTTACCTTGATATGCTAATAGATAATAAAAAGCCTTTGGTAATATACCAGCCGTTACCTAAGTTTCCTGCCGTTAGCCGTGACCTTGCTATGCTTTGCGATAGAGATGTTGCGGTGGGTGATTTGCTTGAAATAATAACAAAAGCGGGTGGAAAATTGTTAGAAAACGCATCTCTTTTCGATGTTTATGAGGGTTCACAGATTCCCGAAGGTAAAAAGAGTGTCGCGTTTAATCTAACCTTGAGGTCTAAGGAAGATACTTTGACCGATGAGCAAACCGAAGCAGTTATGAGCAAAATTGTAAATAAACTTTCTGCCTTTGGCGCCGAGCTTAGAAGATAAAATTTTAAAAAGTATTATAAAATCCTTGCAAAATATAAAGGATTAGTATACAATAATAGTAATATAACTATCATAGTTTAAGGAGTTGTGATATATGATTGATAAAACCATGACCTTTTCATTAGGTAATGACCGCGAGCGCGAAATTCGCGAAATATTGCTTTCGGTTTATAACGCCCTTAAAGAAAAGGGTTATAATCCTGTAAATCAAATTGTAGGATATATTTTATCAGAGGACCCTACCTATATCACTACGCACAATAATGCTAGGAATTTAATCCGTAGGATAGACCGCGATACGCTTCTTCAAACTTTGGTAAAATATTATATGACTCATTAAGTTTTATGAAAGGATTGTTGGCGTATGGCAGAGCAACAGTTTTTAACCTATAAAGGCCGTCCGCTTGTTCGTGGCGGGAATACAATTTACTATGGCAATATGTCTGATGAATATGTTTGCGTTATGCAAATACTAAGCACCAAAACCGAGAATGGTGAAGAGCTGCCGGATAAAATCCAAATTCAGCTTTTAAAGACCGACCCTGAGATTCCTATACTAGAGCGTATAGTAAAAAACAGTGAAAAACGCGGTCTTTATAACGCAATGGATATTGCATCAATTTGGCTAGAGCGTGCTTTAAAAGAGCAATGATTTAAAAGTCGCGGATACAACCGCGACTTTTTTGTGGGAGAAGATATTATGGTTTATTCTGCAACATACATAAAGGATAAAATCAAATTACAGGGTAGAAGTAGAATAAAAGACGATCTATTTATGTTTGATTATAGTGCGAGTGGTTTTGAGTTTAAGGCAAATTGTGGTGGCAACATTAAAATCATTTTTGTAGCAAAAAACATACCAGAGGGGGAATTGGGTGGATGCTATTTCACTGTTTTTGTTGATGGTGAAAGACTTGCACGTGATTTTTGCCGTATAACAAGTAATGGGAAAATCGAGTTTGTTATTGCAGAAAACTTAGAAGAAAAAGAACATACTATTTGTGTTTATCGTCAAACCGAATGTGAATGGGGTGAGGTGGGTTTAGAGAGTATCGAACTTTCCTCACAGCCTTATCCTGTGCCGCCGAGAGATAAATATATCGAGTTTATAGGTGATTCTATAACAACCTCTTTTGGGAATCTTACCAATAATGGTGATGAGAGTTTTCGTAATCCCATACATCAAGATGCAACGCAGGGCTATGCATTTTTAACCGCTACAGAGTTGAACGCGGATTTTTCTTTAATTGCAAGGCAGGGAATAGGCGCCTCGGTTGGTTATCAACCCATTCCAATGCAAATAGTATATCCCTATGTTTGCGAGTTGAGGGACAAAACGCAATATAATTTTGCGCGTCAACCCGATATAAATGTTATCGCTCTTGGCACAAATGATATAAATGCATATAATAATGAGAATTTAGGCAACAATAAAACACTTGCTGAGGTAAAAGAGGGATTTGCTGAATTTTTAAAACTTGTTAGAAAGCACAACCCAAACTCTAAAATTGTTTGGATACATGGTATGATGACAACACAGGCAAGTAGATTGATTGAAGAGGTTATAGATGAAGCAGGTGGAGAAAATGAAGGGTATTACGCATTAAAAGTCACACAAAATAATTCTGGAGGACAGGGTCATCCGCATTATACGGGGCATAGAGTAGTTGCAGATGAATTAAAGTGCTTTTTAAAAACAATTATGTAGAAAATGAATGGATACGCTTATTACTAAAAAGCGTATCCATTTGCTATTGCTATATATTGTTTGGTTAAAAAGAAAATTTTTCAATAAGCATATCATTAAATTTATTGATATATTCATCCATGCTATATTTTTTATAAACATAGATATTCCTTTTATTATCCACTATGTTTTTAAGAATAATATTTTCAGAAAATTGTCCATGCCAGGAAATTTCGGGAACAAAAGATATGCCAAGACCTAATTCAATACATTTTCTTATATAAAAGGGGTCTTCACTTTGTAGAACAAAGTGTGGTGAAAAACCCAAACGATTGCAGATTTTTATTGTGCTTTCATGAAGACTGTTTCCACTACCCATTGTAATAAAAGGTAGGTCTTTAAGTTCAGATAAAGTATTGTCGTTTATTGAAAAAGAATTTTTGTTATAGGCTAATAAAAAATTTTCTTCTGCCGCTTTTGTTTTATGATATGGCAGATTCAGTTCTTTCTCAGTCACAATAACATCAAATTCATCAGAATAAACATCTGCATTATGCACTGTTATAAAATAGACTTCGGGATATAGTTTTCTAAAATTTTCTATTGCTTCCATTACTACCCGCCTGGTAATATGTATGTTTATTTTAATTGTTTCTGTTTTTTTAGAATCTATGAGAGAATTTTTAGCATTTTCTAGTAAATCTAAAGCGGCTTTTGCATTTTTATAAAAAAACATTCCTGATTCATTTAGCACTATTTTATTAGAGTGCCTATCAAATAATGTCTTGTTAAGTTCTTTTTCAAGACGTTTTATACTTTGTGAAATGTTAGAGGGCGGTACAAAAAACTTTTTTGCAGTTTTAGAAAAATTTTGGGTTTGTGCAGCATCACAAAAATATTTTATTTGTAATATTTCCATTTTGAACACTCCTTTTATATTATTATATTATAATACACATTAACTTTCAAGTTATAGTTCTATAATATATTTAATGTTTTACATTATGGTTGTTAGATGTTATCATTTTAATATGAAAGGAGAGTAAATATGGCAGAATTATTAGAGGTTATTATGATAGTAAGTTTTGGCGCATCATGGCCGCTTAATGTTATTAAGTCATATAGGGCTAGAACAACTAAAGGAAAGAGCTTAGCATTTTTGTGCCTTATTTTCTTTGGATACATTGCAGGTATTATTTCAAAACTTATAAATCAAACATATATGATGTCATTTTCTTCAAAATGGTATGTTCTTTTTTTCTACGTACTTAATTTAATTATGGTTGGAACAGATTTATGTTTATATTTCAGAAACTATAAGTTTGATAAGAAGAGTTTATAATAAGCGTGTTTTATTAAAATCAAAACAAAATTTATTATTAGGTGATGGCAGTGAAAATTTTATCTATTGGAAATAGTTTTTCAGAGGATGCACATAGATGGCTTCATAAATTAGCAAAGGATAATGGAGTGGAACTTGAAACTGTAAATTTGTTTATAGGCGGTTGCAGTTTAGAAACTCATTGGAATAATTTGAAAGAAAACCGTGCAGATTATGATTTTCAGCCTAACGGAAATATAGGTGAGCGAAAAATCAGTATTGCGGAAGCATTAGACCTTGAAAAATGGGATATAATCACCATACAGCAGGTAAGTCAGTTGAGTGGTGTGTATGAAAGTTACGAGCCTTATCTTTCCTCGGTGATATCAATAGTAAGAAAGGTTCAACCTAACGCAAAAGTGTATATCCATCAGACCTGGGCATATGAGACCGATTCTAATCACGGTGGTTTTGTGAATTATAATAATAATCAAGCCGAAATGTATCGAGCTATTGAACAGGCGAGCGAAAAGGCTGCAAAATCTATTAACGCCAAGTTATTACCTTCGGGCAAGATAATTCAAATTCTACGCGATACAGTACCCGAGTTCGATTATAAAAACAAAGGCTTATCTCTGTGCAGAGATGGATTCCATTTGTCTTTGGATTACGGTAGATTCGCTGCTGCAGCCACTTGGTTGAAAACAATAACGGGTAAAGAAATTAAAACATCAAATTTTGAGGATTTTAATCCCGTGCTTATATCCAAAATCGTTGATGTGGTTAATAAAAATATTTAAAGATTTCCCGCTATCGGTAAAAGTATCTATATTTGGCTTTAACGTATAAAGAAGTCGATACAAAAATACAAACTACTAGTTTCAAACGAAACTAGTAGTTTTTTCTATTCTGTTTAAAATATATTCGGGAACTTTATTTTGTTCAACACCCAAAATATATAAATATTCGCGGTTGCTTACTTTAATATTGTTGCTTTATTATATAATACATGAAAAAGTGCTAATTTCCATTGAAAATTAAAAAAATAGATATTAAAATTTAATTGTAAAATCCATTTTTGGAGGGTTAAAATGAAAGCGATAATAAACGGTAAAATTATTCTTAAAGATAGAATTGTCGAGAATTGTGCGTTGCTTTATTCGAATGTTATCGAAGGAATAGTTCCTGCACAAAACGTTCCTGCCGATGCGGTTGTTATAGATGCCGCCGGGGGTTATGTTTCGCCAGGCCTTATCGATATGCACATTCACGGATATCTTGGAAAGGATGTTTGCGATGGCGAGGAGGAAAGCATCCGCACGATTTCAGAAGGCCTTTTGAAAAACGGCGTAACGGGATATCTTCCCACTACTATGACGGTGGATATGAAGGTTATCCGCAAGGCGCTTGAGGTTTGCCGCAATTTAAAAGAGGAGAGCAAGGATTGGAACGGCTCTGAGATTTTGGGTTGCCACGCAGAAGGACCTTTCATAAGTGAGAGTAAAAAGGGTGCACAAGATCCAAAATATATACTTAAGCCTGATGCTAAATTTGTTAAGGAATATGCCGATATTATAAAAACCATTACACTGGCTCCCGAAACAGATGAAAACGATTTTGCCGCTATTCGCGAAATTACTCGTGATACCGATGTTGTGATTTCTATGGGTCATACCTCGGCAGATTATGATACTGCAATGGCAAGTGTTAATGCAGGTGTTAAACATGTAACCCATCTCTTTAACGCGATGACACCCTTGGCACATCGTGCACCGGGTGTTGTAACCGCCGCCATGAATGCCGACATCAGTTGCGAACTTATAGTTGATACCTTCCACGTTGATAAATGCTTCTATGATATGCTTTGGAGCCTCAAGGGCAGAAAACTCTGTTTTATAACCGATTGTTTGCCGGCAGGTGGTCTGCCTTATGGAGAATACACCTTGGGCGGTGCCAAAATTATCTATCGTGATATTGTTTGTCGCCTTGAGGACGGAACAGTTGCAGGTAGTGTTCTGCATCTTAATCACGGCGTTCGCAATGTTTACAAAAACTCTTCTATTCCGCTTTGGGAGTGTATTAACTGTGCATCTCTCAATCCCGCAACCGCTATTGGACTTGCTGACCGTAAGGGTTCACTCGAGGTTGGCAAGGATGCCGATATCGTTATAATGGATGAGGATTTTGAAGTATTAAAAACTATAATCAGAGGAGAAACTAAATATGAAGCTTAAGGTTAATGCTAAACTCGACCCCAAATTTCAGCCGTTATCACTTGTTTGCCGTGATATGCGCGAGGCAACTAAAGAAAATGGGCAGGATATCGTTATAGCCGTTGAACGTAATAAAGGCTATACCACAACATACAAAACCCGTATTTTCAAAGATGGCACAGGCCATGATGAAGAAAACTTTCGTTTTATTGAGCGCATTGCAAAGTCTATTTTGTGGGTATCGGGCGGTTATAAAATTATAATCGCAGGTAGCGAAGTTGTTGCTAATAAAATTAAGGAAGCCTTCTCTTATGGCGGAACTCGTGATTTTGACGTTCGCTTTATGGAGCGCGTTTATGAAGAGAAGTTTGAGGTTTTAAGTGTTGCTCTTGAAGATGCGCCAAAGGATAAATCTGCAGCAGCACCTATCGGTCGCCATCTTGATGGTTGCCGTATCGGTTTTGATGCCGGCGGAAGTGACCGTAAGGTAAGCGCAGTTGTAAATGGCGAGAGCGTTTATTCTGAGGAGGTTGTTTGGTTCCCAAAAACAAACTCAGACCCCGATTATCACTATGAGGGAATTTTAAGTGCTATGAAAACAGCCGCATCACATATGCCGCGCGTTGATGCTATCGGCGTATCCTCTGCAGGTGTTTATGTTGATAATCGCATAATGGTTGCATCACTTTTCTTAAAGGTTTCAGATGAAGACTTTGATAAAAAGGTTAAAAATATGTATCTTGATGTTGCAAAGGAAATCGGCGAAAATATTCCGATTGAGGTTGCAAATGATGGTGACGTTACTGCCCTTGCAGGCGCTATGGACCTTGAAGATGATTCCGTTCTTGGTATCGCAATGGGTACTAGTGAGGCGGGTGGATATGTTGACCCTCAGGGCAATATAACAGGATGGCTTAACGAACTTGCTTTTGTGCCTGTTGACTTCTGCGAAGAGGCAATGGTTGATGAGTGGTCGGGTGACTATGGCTGCGGAGTTAAATATTTCTCGCAGGATGGCGTTATTAAACTCGCTCCCTATGCGGGTATTGAACTTGATGAGAGCCTTTCTCCCGCAGAAAAACTTAAGGTAGTTCAGAACCTTATGAAAGAGGGCGACGAGCGTGCCGCCGCTATCTATGATACTATCGGTGCATACTTTGGCTATGCAATAGCATATTATACCGAGTTTTATGATATTAAACACGTTCTTATTATGGGCCGTGTTACTTCGGGAGAGGGTGGAGTAATTCTTCTCGAACGTGCAAGGGAAGTTCTTGATAAAGAATTCCCAGAACTTGCCAAGAAGATTGAACTTCATATTCCGGATGAGAACTCCCGCCGCGTAGGTCAGTCGGTTGCAGCCGCAAGTCTACCAAAACTTGATTAACAAAAACGGATGTGTAGAAATTTTCTACACATCCGTTTAAATTTTTTTGCATCAAAACAAAAGAATACCAGACCTTATATCAGACTGTGGTATAGTACGCAAAAGAGGGAAATGAAAAGAATTGTTGGTGCGGTAAAACCACACCAACAAAAGGCCACCCGTTCGGCTTCCTCCACGTCTTCCTAAACCCCAACCAACCACCCTACGCTTCAGGTCCGCGACGATGACCTCATTGATATTATAATTCAAAAAGAATATTTTTGCAATAGATAGAAAATGACCTCGCCAATTTCTTGGCGAGGTCATTAAAAAGCTTGACAGATGTTACAGGACAAACCTTTTTAGCGTCAAAAGGACAATTTCTTTTTTCTACCACTCTCTCAAATTCTCTCATTTTGATCCGCCCTTTTTCCGTCTCTTTTTCTAGTGTTTTCGAGATGAAAGAGGATTGAAAGGTAGTAATTGGATTAACAAGAAATAGAAAACCTATTCGCAAATCACACCATATCGCATAGCAGTTAGCTCTCGGATATGCTCTGTTATATCAGTTCCTAAATTCGTTGATATTATGTTATAAATTGATGAAAAATCCGCTTGTCCATCATTGGATTTAATACACTCACGGTAACAATAAGCTCCAAAATCCTCGGAACGCACAGTTACGATTTGAGAGTTTTTAATATCATACGAAACTCCTCTTGCAAATTTTGGTGCTACTACAACACAAAATTTAGCACCGTGCTTATCTATGTGACGCGTTATTCTAGATGGGTTGATACCTTCTAGCGCTTTTCCTCTTGTTTTTGCGTCAACGTTCATTTTGTACAGTGAATCATTTTCGAAATTCTCCATAGTGCAAAGCAAATCGGTGTTACCTGCACCAGAAATGATTTCTATATTACGAGTTTCTCTAAACAGTTCCATAAATGGCTCTAATGCTGATTCAAATTCCTTGCCATCTCGGCTGCCATATTTTGATGCATATATCATTTGATTTACTATAGCAGAAACTTCATTCTGACGGCTTATTTGTGAACCTATACAGTCAAGATATTCTAATGGCTCAATTTCATAAAGGTTTGTAAGCCAATCCCTTCTAGATAACACAAAGTCATCGTTTTCTTTTGTGGGAATATCAAACACTGAAAATCTTTCGCTTAGTTTTTTTGCTGAGTCGATAATTTCTTCTGAAAGTTTTACATAACCAGAGCAAGTAGCACGTGATTTCCACGCATCATTTCTATATGTTTCTCCGTTACCGTGTTTAAAACGAAATATTTTACCATCATTGTGGTTGGGGTCTGGAGAAATTGATAATACGCCAAAATCATTAAATAACCTAAGAAAATAATAATTCATCTCGTGCATAACGTTAGAAAAAAGATAGTTGTAATTGCGAACGCACTGAAACATTTGAAGTTTCTCATCATATGACAAATTACGATATTCGATAATACTTTCAATTAGTTCTTCATATATGTTTGAGGAGACTTTTTCTATGAAAGGTAAAAACCATACGCACTCATCGATATAAAGCTTTTGTTCAATTCGTTTGTCCAATAAAAGTTTTACTATTAATCTACCAATATATATTTCAAAACAATTTGGAGTGCGATTAAAAGGATTTGGATATTGCATGGAAAAAAGATTGACCAAATAATTTTCTGTATGTATTTTAGGATTATTTGTTGAAAAAATATTTACGGTCATTGGAGAAGGCATAAAAACTTTTTTTGCGTTTTTAGAATTAAAGGAATATCCAAACATATAATAGCATGCTTGCAAAAGTCTCACGCCAATAGTTATCTTATAACCATCATTATTTCTACCTTGATATATACCGTTTTGAGAAATATATTGTTTTATATCATCAAAATCAAGTGCATTAGCTACATCTTTCATTATGACCGCAAACTCTGAAAGTAATTCTTTGGAGTTTACATTTTTATCAATAATCCATCTGTGTTCCATATGCCTTTCCAAAGTTATCATTTGCCAACACCTCTAATTATACTTTCACTCAATCTAGGCGGGATTGCCTCACCAATTATTTGTCGTATAAAAGAATCTGTGCACCATTCAGGTAAATCTAAATCTGGTGGTAAAGAAGAAACAATAAATAGTTCCCGTAAAGTAAGAACGCGAGGATCGCTGTAAGTTCCATCGGAAAGTAGTTGTCCTGGGTGAACATTATTATGTCCACCAATGTTTCCGCTTTGCATAGCTCGAGCAGGACAAGGCTCATTCCAGCGCATACGAGCAAAGGTATTATGAAAACCTTTCATACGTTCGCCGTTTTTCTTTTTTGGAAAATGCACAGGATTTAAAAATGCTGATTTACCTTCAGGCGTATGCCGCATAGCGTCTATATCTCTTTCATTATGGGTTTTTGCATAATGCCATTTGATGCCACTATGTTCACCTGGATTAAGCGAAGGTAAATCGCCTATAGCTTCTCTCAAAGTGATTTCTTTTTGAATAGCTGGATTACTCCACTTTAATCCCTTTTTCCAAATTTTCACAAAACCCCTAGGTCGACTTTGTGGCACTCCGTAATCTTTAGCATTTAACACATAGGTTTCAATGTTATAGTTGATACGGTACTTTTCTTCAATTATATCTATTAAGCATCTTATTTTTCCATTGTATGAAAAATACATTGATAAAAATTTGGGTACATTTTCAATTAGTATATAATCAAAATCACAAGAATCAATCATATCAAAAACATAGAAAATCAAATAATTTCTATCATCTTGCGTGTATTCTTTTTTTCCAAGTGTACTCATACCTTGGCATGGAGGTGTAGCCAAAAGGAATTTACAGTTTTTACTAATTGCAGTATCTTTAACTTTATTAAAAATAATTGGATCTGTAATATCGCCGCAGATCATTTCACAATCCTTATACAACCATGAATGTACAGCACATCTTTTTGCTATAAGTTCGGAAGCGACTACAATATTTATATTGTTTTCTTTGAAGTATGTTTCTGCTATACCAGCACTTGAAAATAAGGAAAGCCCGTTCATTTGTCACCCTTCTTTATATTTTTACAAATACTCTCCATAAGTAATGGTGGGACTGCTTCGCCGATGAAATAGCGTATTTGATTTTCGGATGCGAATTCAGGAACATCAATATCTGGATTGATAGAACTTAGAATAAAAAGTTCTCGCAAAGTAAGAACTCTAGCATCACTAAAAAGACCGTTGGGAAGCAATCTTCCAGGATGCACACTATGTGTTGTAGAAATGGTATCGCTTCTCATAGTAATAGTTGGAGCTGGTTTGTCCCAGTCAATCCTTTTATAAGTATATGGATACCCCGTAATTCTACTGCCATCTTTCTTTTTTGGGAAATAGATTTCGTTTTGAAACGCGGATTTATTTGTTGGTGTATGTTGCATATAAAGAATATGTGAATCGGGATGTTTTCTAGCGTTATGGTTTTTAATATTTGACCGTTGTCCAGATTCTAAAGATGGAAGGTGCCCTATAGCTTCGCGAACGGTGATTTGTTTGTTGCTTTTTTGAGGCTCAACAAAATTAATCGAAGGTTTTGTTAGAACAATGATACACCTTTTTCTCGACTGTGGCACACCAAAATCAGCGGCATTGTATATTTTAGTATTAACAGAATAAATCCCAGCATATTTTTCTTTTAAAATAACATCTATACTAGCATAAGAACCATTGTGGGGAAATTGCATTTTTAAAAATCGGTCAACGTTTTCAATCACAACAACATCAGGGTTAATTCTATCAACAATCTCTAATGCATGAAATATTAAAAAGTTACGAGGATCATCTAAAAACTGTTCGTTCCGTTTATTCTTACCTATAAGAGATACACCTTGACACGGTGGGGTCGCGAGAATAAAGTTCACTTTTTTTTCATTAGCAACTTTTACAATTTGTTTTTTTATATTATAATCGGTAATGTCTCCGCAAATCATATCGGTACTAGGATGCCAAAACTTATGTACTTCAGCACGAATAGGAATAATTTCGTTGGCTAAAACAAAGTTAATGTATGGACGCAAATTCAATTCTGCGATGCCTGCACTTGAAAATAACGATAATCCAGTAAAAACCGACATAGCCAACCCTCCTAATCAATAATTATATATTTTTTAGTATACCATATAAAAAAAGATTATTCAATAGTATTTGATTCATAAAGAGAAAAATCCGCCCGAAAAATTCGGGCGGATAATTTTAGTTTTTGTAGGGAATCAAGGTCATTTTATTTTAAGTGTTCACGCTAAAATACTTTGTCCCATAACAAAAATAAAATATTATTTCATATCCTTAATAGCAGCCTGTGTCGCTATCAGCAAAAGAGGGAAATTAAAAGTTGAAGTAAGGGAGAGATTTATACTCGGATGGAAGATTTTTTCCAAGATTAGTCCAGCCAAGATTTCTCACTAAAACAGACTTTTGCTCTGGGAATATATACTTGTTTAAATAGTCAATAAAGTCCGACTCATCATAGCAAACGCCAGGCCCTTTTCTATAATGTTTTGCATCAGGACTTTTCCAAAGCCAATTGTCGCAAAACTCAATACAATATTCACCCAAATTGTCTGCAACGGTATCGGGAACTAAATAAATAACGCTGTCTCCATCAGCACTTAAAATAATTTCTTTCATAACAGGCAACCTCGAAGTTTTTTTCAATTATATCATATAGTCAATTTATTTGCAACAGACTTAAAATTATCCCCACCGATTGCTCGGTGGGGATAATTTGTTTATTTGGTTATGAATTATTTCATATCCTTAATTGCAGCCTGAGCGGCGGCGAGGCGTGCGATGGGCACACGGAAGGGTGAGCAAGATACGTAGTCGAGGCCGATCTTGTGGCAGAACTCTACGGAAACGGGGTCGCCGCCGTGCTCACCGCAGATACCGCAGTGAATTGCAGGACGGGTAGCCTTACCCATAGTAACAGCCATATCCATTAACTTACCAACGCCGGTCTGGTCGAGCTTAGCGAAGGGATCGTTCTCGTAAATCTTGGTGTCATAGTAAGCGGAAAGGAACTTACCGGCATCGTCACGGCTGAAGCCGAAGGTCATTTGAGTTAAGTCGTTAGTACCGAA
>JAZNIK010000032.1:0-3072 GCA_045577495.1 Acutalibacteraceae bacterium | reverse complement strand
CATTTCATTGCAATAGTATTTTCGCTTTGTTACTCTCTTTTCCTAAATCACTCAACTTTTTGCTTAGCCCCCAGACTTTGCCGGTGAGCCATGATGCACTTTTTAGCCTGAAAGCGCATCGTTTTTGGTTCTTTTTGGTTCATTTTTACATTTTTTTTGAATTTTCTTTGGATTAAGATGAAAAACATATACCTTTGCACAAAAGTGTAGCCCACAGTGGCTTCAAGCACTTTGTGGTTTTGAACAGTTTTTATGTTTAATATTTAAAATTTTATTACTATGGGTTTTGTAGAATCATTCAAGTCATTCTGGAAAGGCTTTATCAAGTTTGACGGTACAACAGAAAAGATGGAGTTCGTTTGGCACATTGTTACAAACATCCTTATGTCCATAATTACATGCGGTATTTCTAATATCGGTTTCTGGGCAACATGCTGCCGCCGTATGGAGACAATGGGTTACAACAAGTGGTTGGGTCTTATTCAGATTGTATTCCCAATTTGGTGGATTGTAATGCTTTTCTTGAAGGAGAAGTAATCAATTGATTAACGATAATCAACAACAAAATACAGACATCATAAGGTGTCTGTATTTTTGTTGTTATATATAAGAGTGCAATTGCCATCATATTATATTTGCTGATACGCACAAACCACACCCTTTCCAGACAAAAACAACACTTTTTTTTATTTTTTTTCATAAAGTTTAAATAAAACACTATATTTGCAACACAACCTTTACTACGGATACATTATTAACCTTATAAAATAACTATTATGGATTTTGGAACATCTATTAAAACTTGTTTTAAAAAGTTTTCTAATTTTAATGGCCGTGCCAGCCGTTCAGAATTCTGGTGGTTCTATCTGTTTGTAAACCTCGTATTGATAGCGCCATGCATTTTTCTGCCGTTTTGTTTCATCCCTTATGTAGGATGGATATTTTTTATATTTTTAATTACATTTTGGTGCATTGGAAGCATTGCTTTGGTAATACCTCTTTGGGCTGTAGGTTTCCGTCGTGTTCAAGACACTGGTAATAACGGGGCCTTGTGGTTAATCAATCTTGTTCCTTTCGGCTGGATATATGTATACTTCATCCTTTGCACCAAAGAAAGTATGCCACAGGAAAATGAATATGGTCCGGTACCGGTAGAATAATAATCCGATATCCTTGAATTTAAAAAGAGAAGTCCCGAACTTCTCTTTTTAAATTCAAAATAATATATTAGCAAAAAACCCACAAAGAATATAGATTATGGATTTCATTGCATCTATCAAGACTGGCTTCAGGAAGTATGTCGATTTTAATGGACGCGCAAGCCGCTCAGAGTATTGGTGGTGGCAATTATTCCTTTTTATTTTTACATCTATACTATATACGTTATCGTGGGCTATATACTTTATAGTAGCATTTACGGGAAGTATCTTGGAAATATCAATTCCCGCGTTAACGGTCTTAATAACAATCTGTGTTTATGCCATTGGTTTTGCCCTCACCATTATAGAGTATACAATACCATTGGTGTTCCTCTTGCCATCATTGGCAGTACTTGTACGTCGTCTGCACGACGCAGGATATAACGGATGGTGGGCACTGCTTATTAAGATCTTATACCTATTCTGCTTCACAGGATTGATTGTTGAAATAGTTTTCGCTTGCCTTCAGAGCGTACCCGAGGAGAATGAATATGGCCCCGTACCGGCAGAATAACAAAGAAACATAAATAAATAAACAAAAAATAATATTAAACATTTAAAACTATGGCCTACAAACTTGATTTTAATGAGATTAAAGAGGATGGTGTAAAATGCTTGAAGCAGATTTTTGATTTCAAGGGCACCGCAACCCACAGAGAAGCAATCAACTTTGCGATATTAGACATTCTCGTATGGGTCGCAATATCCATTTTATGCCTCTTTGTTATTGGAGTTTTTTTAGCTCCAATTGCATACGTGGTTTTTTTAATCGCTAATGTTGCTGTATGTTTTCGTCTTCTCCGCGCTGTTGGAGAGGAACCATGGCTCGGACTTTTGGGTTTGTGTGGCCCGGTTGTCATGATTCTGCTCGCATTGTCTTTGAGAAATGACAAATAAGCATACACGGCAATAAAAAAATCCACAATAAAACGAGGGTGACCCAATTGGGTCACCCTCGTTTGTAGAGAGGTTGGATAAAAAGAGCTGTTTTTAGGCTTGTGAAGCACGAAAAAACGCAGCCGGCGCTGCCAACGAGAGCAAAGAGTGCCTGCATTCTTTGCCGAGTAGCGAGGAGGAAAAGCCGCAAAGGGTTAATCCACTAAGCGTAAATGAGTATTTTTCGTGCAAGCGTAACAACAAAAGAACCTTTTTAACCAGCCTCATCTTGTGCCCGTAAGCGAACCTCGCATTCAGTTAATTTCACTAAAAACACTATGCAGGCAACCAAGTTTAGCAATTTTTAGTGATTTACCGCGGCAGCCTTTTGCACTAACTTTGCAACCGGTAAAAGAAAACAGAAAAAGAACTATATATATGAAAAGATTATTACTTATTCTATTTACCGGCATTCTTGGGATTGCCACCCTGCAGGCCATGGTTCCCGGTGGAATCAGGGAAGGAAACATGATTATGGGGCATGTCATTGCCGACGGCAACGAGGAGAATATTCCTTTTGCCACAATTTACATTGAGGAGACGGGACAGGGCACAACAAGCAACGAGGAGGGGCAGTTCGAGTTCCGTAACCTGCCCGCCGGAAAGTATCACCTGCGCGTGTCCGCAGTGGGCTACACCACCGTCACCAAGGAGGTTGCTGTGAGCAAGGATTTTACATCGGTAGTTCACTTTAAATTAAAGGTAGAGGATGTCATGATGGACGAAGTTGTAGTGTCGGCCAACCGCAATGCCACAAGCAGGAGAGACGCTCCCGTGGTTGTCTCGGTAGCCTCACTGGAACTTTTTGAGGCTGTAAATTCGCCCGACCTTGCCAAGAGCCTCAACTTTGTCACAGGCCTGCGCGTTGAGAACAACTGCCAGAATTGCGGGTTCCCGCAGGTGCGCATAAACGGACTCGAGGGCCCATACTCACAGG
>JAZNIK010000031.1:0-4956 GCA_045577495.1 Acutalibacteraceae bacterium | reverse complement strand
CTAAGACCGCTTGGCCTCCGACTTCACTTACGATATGCCTTATCGGGGGTTAAACCGTTTTCATACATCGTATAGAGTATTCTTCTGTGAACGGGTTTGAGACCATCTCTAACGTCGGGGAGAGCACGGCCCACCAGCACCGACATAGAGTACTGGATCATACTACTTTTAACTTCATCAACAATTTCAACCGGAACGATATTTGTTTCCTCGCTCGACGGCCAATAAATTTTCTCTTGTTTAGCCATTTTTATGCACTCCCCTTTCTTAAATATCTAAATCGGTTGCAAATACTGCATTTTCTTCGATAAATTGTTTTCTTGGCTCAACCTCTTCGCCCATTAACATCGTAAAGGTTGCATCGGCAATAGCGGCATCCTCCATTGTAACCCTAAGCATTGTACGAGCCTCAGGATTAAGGGTTGTTTCCCAAAGCTGATCAGGGTCCATCTCACCAAGACCTTTATATCGCTGAACATCGGCAGAACCGCCAAGCTCCTCGATATATCTTGCTTTTTCCTCATCGGTAAAGGCATCAAAATGCTTTTTACCCTTAGAAACCCTATAAAGAGGAGGTTGTGCAAGATAAATATGACCCGTTTCGATAAGCTCGGGCATATAGCGGAAGAAAAATGTTAACAACAAGGTTCTGATATGGCTACCGTCAACGTCGGCATCAGCCATAATAACAACCTTATCATAGCGAAGTTTTTCGATATCGAAATTTTCACCTATTCCTGTGCCAAGAGCAACAATAACAGGTGTTAATTTTTCGTTGCCGTAAACTTTATCATCTCTTGCTTTTTCAACATTGAGCATTTTACCCCAAAGCGGGAGAATTGCCTGATAAGTAGAGTTTCTTCCCTCAACGGCGGAACCGCCCGCAGAGTCACCCTCTACTATAAATATTTCTGTTTTTGTAGCATCGTTAGAGATACAGTCGGTTAATTTTTCGGGCATACGGGATTTTCCGCCAATACCCGCCTTATTTCTTGAGGCATCTCTTGCTTTTTGAGCCGCCTCACGTGCATTTGATGCGGCGATTGCTTTATCTATAATTATTTTAGATTCTGCGGGATGCTCCTCTAAATACTGATAAAGTTTATCGTTGATAATATTTCTTACCAAGGCACCGATAGAGGTGTTACCAAGTTTAGCTTTTGTTTGGCTTTCAAACTGTGCATCTGCAAGTTTAACAGAAACAACAGCCACCAAGCCTTCCATAATATCTTCACCCTTTAGATTATCCGAATCAACCTTTAACTTTTTAAAATCGTGGGCATATTTATTAACTACTCTTGCAACTGTTTGGCGGAATGCCTGTTCGTGAGTACCGCCATCAATGGTGTGAAGAGTGTTAGCAAAAGAGATTATTTTATTATCGTATGCGGTCGACCAAATAAGAGCAATTTCTGCCGCTTCGTCCTCTTTCTCGCCCGAAAGATAAATTACCTCACTATTAAGTGGCTCTTTTTTAATGCCGTTCAACAAAAACTCAACATAAGAACGAATACCGCCCTCATAAAAGAATTCATCATTTCTTGGCTCATAAACATCGGTGCGTAAATCTTTAAGTTCTACCCTTATACCTGCATTGAGGAAGGATTGCTCTCTAAGGCGGGTAAGAAGTGTATCATAATCGTATGTTGTGGTATCGGTAAATATTGTGGGATCGGGCTTAAAGGTAACCTGTGTACCTGTTTTATCAGTGGTTCCTATAACCTCTAATTCTGTTACAATATTTCCCTTTTCATAACGCTGTTTATAAATATTTTTACCATCGCTTACTTCTACCTCTAGCCACGAAGAAAGAGCATTAACAACAGATGCACCAACACCGTGCAAACCGCCTGACACCTTATATCCGCCACCGCCGAATTTACCGCCTGCGTGCAAAATGGTAAATACAACAGTAACGGTAGGTATGCCTTTTTGTGGGTTTATGCCCACAGGAATACCACGGCCATTATCAGTAACCCTGATAATTCCGTCGTCAAGCAGTTCAACCGTTATTTTATCGCAGTAACCCGCAAGAGCCTCATCAATAGAGTTATCTACAATTTCATAAACGAGGTGATGCAAACCTCTTTCACCCGTTGAACCGATATACATACCCGGTCTTTTTCTTACTGCTTCAAGACCCTCTAAAACCTGTATGGAAGTTTCGTCATAATTTTCGGTAACAGGGCTGTTAATGTCTTGATTTGTGCTCATAACTTTTTCTCCGTTTCTTTTTTACTTCTTGTATAAATTGTTAATAATAAATGTTTTTCAAACGGTTTCTTTTTTCTAGCGTTGTAGAAGAAAGTTGGGAAATATAAACTGTTTTTTCTTTTGATTTCTTTTTGTTTACCACAACAAAGGTTTTTGGAAGTTCAAAGGTTATTGTAACAACCTCGCCTGCCTTTTCTGCCTTTGATAGATATTCGCGTGTGGATTTCGAAACTGTACTTGTGTCCATATCGAAAATTCCAACAATATCTTTACTTTTTACTACCGTTTCTTGTCCTAAATGAAGATACATTTTTATTTTTGTAATTTTTATACTTATTGTATATAAATATTACAAAATGTTCCCCCCTTCATTTCATAAACAGTGCCATCTTTAAGACCTTTTATATTTGCTGGGTCGCAACAGGTTATAAAAACCTGCCAATCCTTGATATGATTTAAAATAAACTCTTGTCTGCCCTTATCAAGTTCACTCATAACATCATCAAGAAGTGCTATAGGATATTCTCCAGTTATTTTTTTTAAAACTCTTGCCTCGCTGAGTTTTAAGGTTAAAGCAACACTTCTTTTTTGGCCTTGTGAACCATAACTTTTAAGCCTATTTCCATCAAGCAATAATTCTAAATCATCTCTATGAGGACCTATTGAGGTATTTCCCGTATAAAAATCTTCTTTTCTTGACTGTTTTAATAAATATATAATCTCATCATTACTGATATTTTCATTTATTTTAGAAATATATTTAATATCAAGTTTTTCTTTTTCACCCGAAATACCACCATAAAGTTCAGGTAAAATTTCTCTTAAAATTTCTATATATTTATACCTGTATTTTATAATCTCCTTAATTAAAGGTGCCAACGATTTTTCAAAATCATCTAAAATAAATTCTAGATCGCGGTGAATTTTCATATCCCTTAAAATTACATTTCTTTGGGCTACTGCTTTGACATATTTTCTTATTTTTTCATTATATGTGGGATATATTTGACCAATCGCGGTATCTAAAAATCTTCTTCTAACGCTTGGCCCATCATTAACCAGATTTAAATCTGTTGGGGAAAAAACAATAACATAGAAATTACCTGCTAATTTTGAGGCGGAAGAAAGAATTTTTCCCGAAAGCTCAGCTTTTCTTTTATCTTCAATTATTATTTTGGCGTTTTTTTCTACTTCTCCAAAAACAAAATCACAACTATTTACAGCTTTTTCGGCACCAAATTTTTTAAGTTCATTATCTTTTGAACCTCTAAAACTTTTAGCACCGCAAAAAAGCCATATTGCCTCTAACAGATTTGTTTTACCCTGAGCATTATCACCAAATATTACATTCATTGAAGAAGATGGTTCAAAAATTATTTCTTCAAAATTTCTAAAATTTTTGCAGTTTAAATTTTTAAGTATCATACTGTAACCAAATATTTTTGATTTTCAAATTCTACTAAATCGCCTACAACAAGTTTTTTTCCTCTCATAGTGCAGATAGTACCATTTACTTTAACTTCGCCACCGGTAATAACTATTTTTGCATGTCCACCGGTAGAAACAGCCGAAGCTAATTTTAAAAAACTATCAAGCTTAATAAAATCAGTAGAAATTTTTACTTTTATTTCTTCTTTTATCATTTTAAAATCATTGGTAGTACCAGATACATAAATTCATCGCCTTCAACAGGAGTTATAACTGCTGCGGCAGCCGAACCATTAAATCTGATATATACCTCCTCACTTTCCGTTGCTTTTAATGCATCAAGCAAAAATCTGCTATTAAAACCAATTTCAAATTCATTACCCTTAAGTTCTACATCACAAAAATCTGTTGCCCTACCAACTGCTGAAGAACAAGTAAAGGTAATTTTATTTTCCTCTAAACTGCATCTTATAGGACTTTTTGTTTGGTCATTTACAATAACAAGAGCAATTCTTTCTATAATTTCTATAATTTCTGCAACATTAACTCTAATTTCTTGAGAATAATTTTCAGGAATAGAACGATTATATTCAATATATTTTCCATCTAAAAGTCTAGATGTCATAACATAACCATCAATATCAAAACTAATATTTCTGCTACCAATTCTAATAACTATATTTTCATCTTTATCGCCGATAATTTTTACTGCTTCGCCGATAGCTCTACCCGAAACAATAAAATTTAAATCTGCCGAATCATTTATTTTTGCTTTTCTTATAGCAAGTCTATTACCATCAATAGCAACAAGTTTAATCTCATTATTTTTTATTTCAAAATTGATACCAGTTAAAACAGGTCGAGGTCCCTCAATTTGAGATGCCGCAAAAACTGTTTGCCTTACCATATCCTTTAAAAGCTCTGATGAAATAGTGATGCTTGAATTTTCTGCAACATTAGGCATTTCAGGAAAATCAACTGAATCCATACCCATAATATCAAATGATGCTGCTCCACACTTAATATGGCAAACTAATCTTTCATCAACATCAATTTCTATAATGTCACCCTTTACTTTTCTTATAATTTCAAAGAGTATTTTTGCGCTAATTACAATATCACCCTCACGCTCGCAGGTAATAGCAATCTCTTTTTTCATACTTATTTCCATATTGTATGCCATAAGAGTGAGTTTGCCATATTCTGCCGAAAGTAATACTCCCTCTAAAATTGGTAGAGATGACCTTGGAGTTACAGCTCTTTGCAGATTTGAAAGTGCTTCTGATAATTGTTCACGGTTTACTAAAATTTTCA
>JAZNIK010000030.1:0-39897 GCA_045577495.1 Acutalibacteraceae bacterium | reverse complement strand
CCTAATAACATAATTTTCCGTCTATTTAGATGAAAGGCCTTTAGAAAGGAGAAAACGATGGAAGATACATTAATAATAAATTTGTTTTGGAAGCGTTCAGAAACTGCTATTAAAGAGACACAAAAGAAATACGGAAAGTATTGTAATACAATTGCTTATAATATTTTAAATTCTTTTGAGGATGCAGAAGAATGTACAAATGATGCATATTTCAGAGTGTGGAATACAGTACCGCCTAATCGACCAAACAAGTTTAAGGCTTATGTTGGAAAGATAACTAGAAATCTTGCATTAGACCGTTATGATAGAATTAAAGCAAAGAAACGATATAACGGAAAAACACAGATTGTATTTGATGAGTTTAAAGAATGTATTCCAGATAAAAAACAGGATTTTTTGAACGAGTTGGAATTGAAGCAAAACATAGAACAATTTTTAATTGCTTTAGAACCCAAAACACGCAATATTTTCTTACAGAGATATTGGTACTTTTATTCGATAAAGGATATAGCAAAAGGTAATAATATCAACGAAAGTAATGTGAAAATGATTTTATTGCGCACTCGAAAGAGTATGAGGGTATTTTTAGAAAAGGAGGGTGTGGCTCTATGAATCACTTAAATGTTTTAAGATTTCTAAGCGATATTGACCCCGATATAATAATATCTGCATATTTAACCAAAAAAAGAGTTGTAAACTTAAAACGGATATGTATAGCAGCTATAGCAGCATGTCTACTGCTTATAATTTCAACAATAATTCCTATTACAGCTCGATACTATCAAAGATTAGATACAAGTAGTATTCTATCATCAACTAATGAACATAAAAAAACATTAGATATATTATCTCACAAAAAATTTTTCGGTGATATAAAACTTACTAAAAAACCGTTCGATGAAGTTATACAGATTTTAAGCACTGTCAAAACAGACGGAGATATTAAAAAAGTGTATGAGGATAATGAATATTTATACCATTTTCATTCAGATGGAGAAATAGTAGAATTGGCACAAAAGCATAGCAAACAAAAAGAGACAACTGCTGATTTCGAAACAATTAAAAATAAGATAAATGATATATTTGTCAATTACCTTACAAAAGAAAATCAACAAGAGTATGATATAAAAATTATTGAGAATAAAGATTCTTATCCTACTTGGACAGTAACGGCAAAGAAATATGAGAATAATATATGCATCTCGAATATTTATATAGCTTTCACAAATAGTGGAGAGTTAAAAACACTTGTAATTTCTGACAATTATAATAACGGATTAAAAAACGAATATTCAATCAATAAAGATAAAGCGGTTGAAATAGCTATAAATGAAGCAAAAAAAGAAGAGTATGGACTATCGTTTTCGAAAAATAACAGCGAGGAAATAAGTATTGAAACAAAGAAAACTGAAATTGGGAAAATATATTATCGAGTTACAATTAGAAATTTGCAATTTAAAAATATACCAGATGCTATAACAGCATTTGGTGTTGACATCGATGTTAATACAGGAGAAGTTATTAAGCATTATCAATACAAGTAAAAATGGTTATTTGGTTTTAAGAGAGGTGAATGTGAAATATCAGTTAAAGTAAAACAAATTTATTCTAAAAGGAGAAGTTAAAATGAAAAAATTGCAAAAATAACAGTTTCAATTATTAGCATATGTTGCTTGGCTATTTCTGTAATGCCGAGCCACGCATATGCTGGGTATGCGTATTCAATGGGGGGAGAATTTCATTCAGGAAATGATGTAACATCTGCAGCTAATTATTGGAGTTTATGCGGATATACTTCATATTACACTACGAATCCTACGTATTCATACGTTAGTTCTGCTAACAGATTAAATAGTGATGTTCTATATTTTTCTGCACATGGAAGCAGAACAGGAATAACGTTCGAAAATGGAGTTAGATTAACTACAGGCAGTAATAACGGTTCAAGCGTTGTTGGTTTAAGTAGTTATACTCTTTCTAATACAAGATTGGTAGTCTATGATTCTTGCGAAGGTGCTTCTGGAACCACAAACATTTGTACTGTTACTCGAAACAGAGGTGCCGATGCTGTCATTGGTTGGCAAGAATCGATTTTGGCTAGCGATGCATTTAAATGGCAAAAACGGTTTCAAGATTATTGTGCAAGAGGTTATAAAGTACATTTAGCAATGGATTATGCGGATTCATTTTCTGATTATGATGATAATAGCACGATAAAAAGCCATTTAATTTATGGAAATTGGACCCAAGTGATTAAAAGAACTTCGGCATCATCTGCAAATATACTATCTTCAGAAAACGTTGTTTCTGATAATCAAGAAACAAATCGAGCGTTTGATATTAATAAAATAGAATGTGACTATGATAGTATAAATTACTCTGTAATTGAAAATACTATAAAAAAACATTCGAATAATTTTATTAAATCAAAATATGAAATTTTTGTTACACCTACAAATCCTGAAAAAACATCATATGTTGTGGATTATTTAGAAAAATCAGGTGATTTTATAACAAGTAATGGCTATACTTTGATTTTTAAAGATAATGTTGCATATACAATATATGACAACACAACTGATAATGAAGAAATCGCCACAATTCAGGAGATTAAAGCACCTAGTATTGAAGAACTAGATAAGAAAGAAGCGTTAGCACAAGCAAAAGAAAAAGTGCTAGAGATAGATGATAAAAACATAATAATAAATCAAGAAATCAAACCATATTATGATACTAATAACGGAAAATACTATCTAAAAATTTTCTCTGAATATTATTATAAAGGGACAACAGATAAAGGGGCGAATTCTTATTTGTATCTGTTAAAATAAAACAATCAGCAACCCGTTTTTGATTTTTAAAAATTGTTAATCAAAACAGTGCACCGAAAAATTTTTCTCGGTGCACTGTTTTTTAATGGTATTTAGTTTCTATTTTATAGTAAATTTACAAGCAAACATAGTTTGTTTGTCTTTGTCCTCACCCTTGCAAACAATTTCGTTTTCTGTGCGGGTGGAATAAACATTAAGCTCGGTATCAGCCAAAACCTCGTGTCTAAATTCTATCTGTGCAGAGGATATCTCCTCGTTTTGTGATATATCGGTTGAATCTAATGCAAAATTTAAATATTTTGTATTGTTGACGTGATTATTCATATCAAGCTGTGAAAAACGAGGAATAATGGTGTATGGATTGTCGGTAGCTTCAAAATCCTGTATTTTGGGTAGTCTGCCTTCGAACATTTTTTTGGTACAAAACTCCATATCTGGATAAACCTCTTTTGCAGATGCAAGTTTTCGGCTAACACTATCCACAACAACCCAATCGGAAGTACCCTTTACAAGCGGATTGCCATTTTCATCCTCGATTAAATATTCACGCTGAAAAGAAATTCGAGAGGGAGGCAAAGGCCAGGTTTTAACACGAACCTTGCTAAAAAGAGGAGGCTCGGTTATAACCTCATATTTTGTTTTAACAATAACCCAAATAAGCCCTTTTTTAATAAGGTCATTAAAACCACAACCTAAAATATTTGCATGCTCTCCTGCAACGGTTTGAAACAAATCCAAAATAGCAGATGGCAAAAGTGAGTGGTTGCAGGTAAAGTCCCCTGTTCTGAGGCTAAATTCTTTTTCAAAAATATTCATAATAATATCACTCCGTTTTTAAAATTATATCATATTTTTTAAAAAAGTTCTATTAGTTTTTTATGTTACATAAAATAATATAACAAAGAAGATAAAAGCGGAGGAATTTTTATGAAAAAAGGAGCTTTACCTCTTTCACCAAAAGGGACAGGCGTTATAAAAATCATCAGTAAAAATAATGTTATATTACTTATAACTCTTTGCTTTATTTTGGGTGTTTTGGCGGGTGTTTTGCTTTTTAAAAGCAAAAACGCCGAGGGTACATATTATGCTGAGGAGTTTACCAAGGTTTATAAAGGGCTTAGCGGAAGCTTCACCCAAAAACTCAGCTTTTCATTTTTTAGAATTTTGCCATATGCGGCGGCACTTTTTTTGTCGGGCACTTGTATGGTGGGGGCGGTTATAGTGCCGGGGATAGTGATGCTAAGAGGCGCGGTTTTAGGGCTTGTTATGAGCTATGCTTATGCAACATTTGGACTTATGGGGATTGTTTTTAATCTGTTAATACTTATTCCGTCGGCGGTGCTCTCAACCATTTCTATCATTCTCTCGGCAAGGGAGGCGCTTGGATTTTCGGTTTCTATTGTGCGTTTGGCGATGCCAAGCGTAAATCCGCCCGGAATCGAACAGGATTTTAAATTTTACTGTTTAAGGCAAATGTTTGTGTTTTTGTTTTTTTGCACATCGGCTATGGTACAGGCAATAATGGCAACCTCATTTATATCTTTTTTTAATATGTAAAAAAGCATTGATAAAACCCTAAGTATGCGGTATAATGTTTTTGCGAGTCGGTTAAACGGCTGCGGACCTGGTATTCAGGTATGAGGAAAGTCCGAGCTTCATAGGGCAGGATAGCGGCTAACCGCCGCCGAGGGCGACCTTAGGACAAGTGCAACAGAAATATACCGCCGTATAGCTTTCATTTTGATTGATTGCATTTTTGCAGCCTATACGGTAAGGGTGGAAAGGTGAGGTAAGAGCTCACCGGACGTGTAGGAGACTATGCGCCCCTGTAAACTCTATCCGAAGCAACACCAACCGAAGCAATGCATCGGCCCGATGGGCTTCAAAAGGTGGCTTGAGCGTGGGAGCAATCCCCCGCCTAGATAGATAGCCGTTCACGACAGAACTCGGCTTACAGACCGACTCGCACTATTTTTAAAAAACGGGGTAACAAAATGCAAAAGATTGGCTTTTTAGGTTGTGGAAATATTGCAAAAGCAATTTTTAGTGGTGCTTTAAAATCAAATGTGATTAAAGCATCGGAGGTTCTATGCTTTGACACTATGACGGACAAGCTAAAAGATTTTGAAGGCTATGGCGCAAAGGCTTGTGCTTCTGCTAAAGAGCTAAGCGAAAAATCAGACATTTTGTTTTTAACTATAAAGCCGCAAGTTTTGCCCGAAGTATTGCGGGATATAAAATCAAGTATAACTTCAAAAACCCTTATAGTATCTCCTGTTGCGGGTGTTAAAATAAAAAAAATTCAAAGTCTTTTAGGGTTTGATGCACGTATCATCAGGGTAATGCCTAACACTCCGCTTATGTATTCATCGGGTGCAACTGCTATGGCAAGAGGCAGCAATATAACAGATGATGAATTTGAGTTCGTTAAAAATTTATTTGCCTCGTCGGGTGTTGCCGAGGAGGTCGATGAAAAATATTTAGATGCGGTTACTGGCGTTAGTGGTTCCTCCCCCGCGTTTTTTATGAGTTTTTTAAAAAGTATTATCGAGGCGGGCACAGATAACGGATTGGATATTAAAACCTCTAAAAAACTTGTAACAGCCACAATGATGGGCACTGCAAAAATGGTTCTCGAGAGTGAGAAAAGCATTGATGAGCTTATAAAGGCGGTTGCATCTCCAAATGGAACAACCGAGGCGGGTCTTAACAAGATGGCAGAGCTTGGGTTCGATAAGGCAACAAAAAAGGTTGTTGATGCCGCAATAAAACGCTCGATTGAACTTTCAAAATAGGTATAGATATGGATAAATGTACTTTAATTGAGCGTAGCTTGATAAAAAAATTTCGCAAATCTGTATGGAATAGATTTATCGAGGCGGTTCAGTCGTATGATTTGATTAAACAAGGTGATAAAATCGCCGTTTGTATTTCGGGCGGTAAGGATTCCTTTATACTAGCAAAGCTTATGCAAGAACTCTGCCGTCACGGGCATACCGAGTTTTCGCTTGAATTTATTTGTATGGACCCTGGTTATAGTCCTAAAAACCGTCAAAAAATCGAGGATAATTGCAAACTTATGCAAATACCCGTAAAAATATTTGAGAGCGATATTTTTGCGGCGGTAGAAAATATTGAGCAATCACCCTGTTATCTTTGCGCCCGTATGCGTAGAGGTCATTTATACAGCTTTGCAAAGGAACTGGGTTGCAACAAAATCGCGCTTGGTCACCATTTTAATGACGCTATCGAAACGGCACTAATGGGTATGCTTTATAGCGGTCAGTTTCAAACAATGATGCCAAAACTTCATAGCACCAATTTTAAGGGTATGGAACTTATTCGCCCCCTTTATTGTGTGCGTGAGGATGATATAAAGGCTTTTGCAAGATATAATGAGTTGGAATTTTTAAACTGTGCTTGTCGTTTTACCGAAAAACTAGGCGTTGAAGAAAACGCAATCGACCGTGAGCAAATATCCAAACGGTATAAATGCAAAGAGCTAATAAAAGAGTTAAAAGCCGATGATGATTTGGTGGATATAAATATTTTTCGTAGCTTCCATAATGTTAATCTTAATACCATTATTGGATATAACAAAAAGGGAGTTAAAACAAACTTCTTAGATGAATATGATGAGTAAAAAGCGCAACTCGAAGTTCGAGTTGCGCTTTTATATAACCTAAGCAAACACGAATAATCCGAACTTGATTTTAAAGGTAGGATTTTCGCCTTTGCGTTGTTAAAATACTCGCAAATACACAAAGTATTTGCTCCGTTTTGTGCCTAGCACAGCCAAAAATCCTACACTTTAAAATTCTTCGACCTAAAAGGAGTAGAATTTTGTGTGATTTTTGGTGCGAAAGAGTCTGTAAGGCTAACGCCTACAGACGATGACAAACCGAAAAGCACCGAAATTATGCCCTTTTAGGCGGGTTCGGATTATTCGTGTTTGCTTATTCTAAAATGTTTCCAACCTTATAATGAACGGGCAAACCATTTTGCATTTTTATTATTTGCTCTCCGTGAATAAGGGGAGTAAAATAAGGCAATGCCTCATCGCGTATATTGTTTTGCTCATCATTTATCCACCGTTTAGGAAAGAACTTTTCTCTGTTAGCAACCAAATCTGCATCTACGGGTTCGATAACTATTGTGTAGGGCATATCTAAAACTCGTCTAAAACGCATCATTTTGCCTGTTTCACCCGATAAAGCCGCATTAACCGCTGCAGAGCCAACCTGTTCCGCCTCGTGAATATCTGTTCTGGAGCTTATGTGCGATGCGCAGCGCTGCATAACATTAAGCTCAATCGAGCGAACCTTGATAGAAAAATGCTTTGCTACGATTTCTTCAAGCTTTTTACCGATACCGGAAAGGGATAGATGACCAAATCCGTCGGTCTGATGGGTTTGGGTTTCTTCGTTTTCAAGGGTAATTCCCTCAGATACAACAACAATAACCGCCTTATGCTTGGTTAGTTGTTTTTCAATATCCTTTAAAAAACTTTCGAGTTTAAATTCAGATTCAGGTAGGTATATCAAATGCGGAGAACTCTCTCCGTTTGCGTGTAATGCACATGCAGATGCGGCTAGCCAACCTGCGTGTCTACCCATAATTTCAACTATGGTAACCGATTTTATACTGTAAACCGAACTATCGCGGGTAATCTCTTGAACCGAGGTTGCAACAAATTTTGCGGCAGAACCAAAACCTGGTGTGTGGTCGGTTTCGCACAAATCGTTATCAATGGTTTTTGGTATACCAATTACCTTTATATCCTTATTTATCTGTTTTAGGTACTTTGACAGCTTGTCAACGGTATCCATAGAATCGTTGCCGCCAATATAGAAAAAGGCTTTAATATCGTGGCGCTCAAAACAATTAACGATAGTTTTATAAATTTCGGGGTTTTCATCAATATCGGGGAGTTTATATCGGCAGGAGCCCAAAACAGTGGAGGGAGTTTGCCTTAGAAGTTCCATATCCTCATTTGTGCGTATGGCAGATTTTAAATCTACCAAGTGGTCATTTATAATTCCTTCAATACCGTTTACCGAGCCGTAAATAATCTCAATTTTGGGTTTTCTAAGAGCCTCTTTTATAACACCCAACAAAGATGCATTTATGGCGCAGGTTGGTCCACCCGATTGTGCAACCGCAATATTCATTTAAAATCTCCTTATTTTTAGAAAATATTCACCCAAAATATTAGCATTTTTGGATTTACAGTTGTATTATATCATAAGTTAGCAATAAATACTACTACTTTTTAAATATATTTGTTTTTGAAAAGGGCGAAATTTTATATTCAAAAAGGTGTAATTAGTTGGTTATAAAAAGCTTAAATATAGCAAAAATAATAATAATATATACATTTTTGCGAAAAAGTTTTGGAGGTTAATATGCGCAAAACAAAGATAGTATGCACCATAGGTCCTGCAAGTGATACTGAGGAGATTATAACAGGTCTAGCCAACGTGGGAATGAATGTTGCAAGGCTCAATTTTTCCCATAACACTTATGAGGACCATCAAAGGCGAATAGACCTTGTAAAAAAGGTTCGTTCAAAGCTTAAAATGCCTATTGCAATTATGCTTGACACTAAGGGCCCCGAATATAGAATAAAAACCTTTAAGGATAAAAAAATCACCTTAGAAGATGGCGCTGGTTTTACCTTTACCACTGATGATATTGTTGGTGACCAAACACGAGTTGCCGTAAGTTACCCTAATCTTCCAAGCGAGCTTTCGGTTGGAGATATAATTTTGCTGAACAATGGGCTTCTCACCTTTGAGGTTGTACAAATCAATGGCTCAAACATTGAGTGTAGAGTTGTCATTGGCGGTGAACTCTCCGACCGAAAGAGTATGAGTTTTCCCGGTAAGGTAATGAAGCAGAAATATTTGTCCGAACAGGATAAAAAAGATATTGCATTTGGCGTTAAAAACGATGTTGATTATATTGCTTGTTCTTTTGTGTCAAACAAGCAAGACCTTATTGATGTTCATAACTACCTTAAAGAAATCAAGGCGGAGAATATCGAATTGATTGCCAAAATCGAAAATCAGTCGGGCGTTGATAATATTGAGGAAATTTGCGAGGCTTGTGATGGCATAATGATAGCCAGGGGCGATATGGGTGTTGAGATACCCTTTAAGATGCTCCCCTCAATCCAAAAAAAGCTTATAACAAAATGCCGTCTGCTTGGCAAGAGGGTTATAACAGCAACCGAGATGCTGGAATCAATGATTACTAACCCCAGACCAACAAGAGCCGAGATATCCGATGTTGCTAACGCCGTTTATGATGGGACAAGCGCTATTATGCTATCGGGTGAAACTGCCGCAGGTAAATATGCAATAGAGTCGGTTAAAACTATGGCAGAAATAGCCGAAACAACCGAAGGCAATATCCATTATAATAAGCGTTTTTATAATGCGGCATTTGAAATCAGAAATTCTGCCGATGCGATATCCCACTCCACCTGTGGAATGGCTATTGACCTTAATGCAAAAGCCATTGTTGCTTGTTCGCTTTCGGGTATGACGGCTAGAATGGTATCGCGATTTCGTTCCCCTGTGCCAATTCTTGGCCTTACCACAAACGAGCGCACATTTAGAAAACTTGCGCTTTCTTGGGGTGTTATCCCCGCCATGTGTGAGAGGTTTACTTCAACCGACGTTCTTTTTTATACCGCAAAGAAGATTGCAGAGCAGGAGTTCGGTCTTAAAAAGGATGATAAAATTATCATCACGGGGGGAGATACAAGCGGAACCTCGGGAAATACCAGCCTAATTAAAATAGAGCAAATCTAACAGGTACAACAGCAAACCCATCACATATATATGTGATGGGTTTGCTTTCTTTATAATGTACTCTTGCTGATTAGGGGCGAAATGTTTTCGCCCCTAGTATTGCCGCCAACGAAGCTTTTAAAATAAAGCGGCAACTGTTTTAAGCTTCGTGAATATTTTTTGTATCTGTAATATTAATATGAAACAAAAAACAAAAAATATTCTTAAAAATTTATTTTTTCTTTTTGGCTAGAATTAAAAAAGAAATTAACCATATAGCACCGATTATAGTTATAATCAAAACCGTTTTAAAGTTTACATTTAAAAATCCTGTTATATCAAATTCTCCGTTTTCGGCGTTTTGCAGATTGGGAGCAATCAATACAATATCTGCTATTAAGACGGCGGCTGCACCTGCCGAGCCAATAAGCTTTAAAATAAAACCTTGTTTACTATTTTGGTTAGCAGATATTCGTCTAAAGTTTTGGCTTTTAAAATCTATCGCTCCACTAAGCCAAAAACCACCAATTATTAAAATTATTAGTTCGGGTAGCATATATGTGGCGTTATAAGCAAGAGAATAAATAAAAGCGTCAGAGGTGGGGATAGAAAGCCCTGCCCAAACGGTACAGCCTGATATAACGTGAAGAGAGTATCTAACCACACAGGTTATTAAAAGACCGCCCATAATACCTTGCGTTTGATTTTTCTTTTTGCTGAATATACCGCCCAGACCACTAGCGGTAAAGGCGAAAACATAATCAAGCAGAATAATAGCAATTGCCGCAAGGGCGGAGGTAGCGTAAGAAAGATTTTTAAGTCCCATAAGCAGTTGGATAAGTCCGTTTGCAAAGCCTACTAGAAACCCCCAACACATACCATAGCGGTAGGAGATAAGGGTTAGAGGTAGCATACTGCAAAGGGTAATACTGCCACCGTAGGGTAGGTCAACAAGCTTTACATAGCTTAGTACTACAGTTAAGGCAAGCATTACAGCGCTTTCGGTAAGCCTTTTTGTTAAAAGATTTGTTTTTGTTTGTTTTTGCATAAAAATTCCTCCAAAAAATATATTGACAAACAAAAACCTCCCCTAAAATTAGGGGAGGAACCTTTATGTATATTTTCACCGAAAACGGTAAAGTTAAACATCCCTACGTCAGCATTACCTGAACAGGTTCACAGAGTTAGGCAACAATGCCCTCTCAGCCGTTAAAAACAGCACCCCTTGTTTTGTTGTCGCAATTATTATAGTATATGCTATTTATTTTGTCAAGCCTTTATTTGCCTTGCTCGAGTTTCGGGATTATGTTTTTCGTTATTATCAAAAACTCTCTTAAGCCAAATTAGGCAAAGCTCCATCCATTTATTAAAAGAGGGGTCGAAGTGGTCGGTTGTTTCTTCATCACCGAGACCCAACCCATGTGCGCCATTAGGGAAAATGTGCATTTCAAATGGAATGTTATTTTTATCTAAAGCATCGGCAAAGCACATACTTTCTTCAACCGATACCGCGTTATCCCAAAAGGTATGTACCAAAAAAGATGGAGGAGTATGAGGTCCTACATTAAGACTGCAATCCAAAAGTTTTATGGTGCTTTCTCTGTCTCTATCCCCAATAAGTCTATCAAGGCTATTTACCATCCAAGACCTTGTTGTTATAACAGGGTAACCTAAAATCAAAGCGTTTGGTTTATTTTCGCCATTTGGGCAATTCGCTTTTTCTTTAATTTCGGGATTATTCCAAAGGGTGCCAAGACTAGCGATTAAGTGGCCACCTGCCGAAAAACCGCAAACAGCTATTTTATCCTCACATACCGACCAGTCCTTTGCGTTTTCGCGAATTATCTTCATAGCTTTTGAAAGGTCAACTAGTGGCCTGGGGAAAGCGGCTTTCTCCCCTAAAGAGTAATACAAAACAAAGCTGTGATAACCTGCCGCAGTAAATTTTTGGGCAATGGGGTCGGCCTCTCTTGGAGAAAGCATACCGTATCCGCCTCCAGGGCAAACAACTACTGCAGGGCGTGTATTTACATAGTTCCACTGAGCAACATTTTCGTGCAGATAGCAGTCTAAATAAACATTATTTTCCTTGTCGATATCAATTCTTTTAAAAATCATTTTAAAACCCCCTCCATAATAGCAACCTTTAAAATAGCGGCTTGTGTTTTTGCGTCCTTTATTTCACCCTTTAAAATCATATCAACCGCATCTTTTAAAGGGATTTTTTTAACATTTAAAAACTCGTCCTCATCGGGATTTGTTTTGCCAAAGGAAAGATTTTTGGCAAGGTACATATAAATTGTCTCACCGCAATAGCCCGGTGTGGGATATAATTCACCCAAAAAGGTAAAATCGTTTGATACGGCACCTGTTTCTTCCTTTAGTTCTCGTTTGCCGCAAGCGAGCGGTTCTTCGTTTAAGTCCCTTTTGCCTGCGGGGATTTCCAAAACAACCTCGCTGTAAGGGTATCTGAACTGCTCAACCATAATAACCTCATTGTTATCGGTTAAGGGCACCACCGTTACACCGCCATTATGCTCAACAATTTCTCTGGATGCGGTTTTGCCGTTGGGAAGCTCGGCTTCATCAACCCTTAGGGAGATTATTCTGCCCTTAAAAATATATTTTGAAGATATTTGTTTTTCTGTTAAATTCATGTAAAGAACCTCCAAGAATCAGCATATACTTAATTAGTGTAGCACTAAAGGAGAGAATAAAATGGAAAGTAAAATTCATTCGGTTGAACATAGTTTTTTTGAGATAAAAAAGGTAATTTCGGGACTAGTTGCCCGATACCCTTTTTTAAAGGTAGAAAATGTAGGAAAAAGTGTG
The DNA here is from genome assembly GCA_045577495.1 of Acutalibacteraceae bacterium. Lineage (GTDB taxonomy): Bacteria > Bacillota > Clostridia > Oscillospirales > Acutalibacteraceae > UMGS1279. The sequence continues at coordinate 27,437 of JAZNIK010000030.1, read as the reverse complement.
GCGGGCAGAGAAATACCTGCACTCACGATTGGTTCGGGCGTAGAATACACCCTCTTTGTAAGCGGAGATGACCCTACCAATAGAATTGGGGTACTTATTCTGCTTTGTTTTGCAGAAGAGCTTTGCGATAAAATATTAAGCGGAAAAGAACTTTGCGGAATAAACATAAGAAAGGCGCTGTTCGGCAGAGGCGTGATTTTTATGCCACTGATTAACCCCGATGGACTTGAAATCAATATGCGTGGTGAATGTGGCGGAGGATATTTAGGCGCAAAGCTATCGCGAATATGTGGTGGAGATTTTTCAAAATGGCGCTCAAACTTAAGGGGAGTAGAAATTGCAAGAAATTTACCGTTTGAGTTTGAAAAACGCCGAGAGGAAGAAAAATCATTACATATTTGCGGACCCAGTTTTAAGGGCTTTAGTGGATATAAAACTCAATCGGAACCCGAAACTATAGCCTTGACACAGATTTGTCGAAACAATAATATCCGTCAACTTATTAACCTTTCTGGCTGCGGTAAGGTGGTAGCATATAGCGGCAAACCTTTTGTGCCCACCCATAGCGTTAAAATGGCAGAAGTTATGGCGGCAGTATCCTCCTTTAAGATAGAGCCGCCAATAGCCAAAAACAACATAGAAATAAACGATTGGTTTACATATGAGTTTGGTAGACCGGGGCTAAGCGTAAGGGTTGGGGATCGCAACATTCCCGAGGTTTACGAACTTCATTATTGGTACCATAGAGTTCGAGAGATGCTAACCTTGTCTTGCCTGTTTTAACCCTTTTTATGAAATGCCGACATAGTAAGATAAGCCATATATAAATCAAATTTTGAAATAGTTTCAAATGGTGCGTGCATAGACAAAACGGGTACGCCAAGGTCAACAACGTCAACCCCAAGGTTTGCAATATATTTAGCAACCGTACCGCCACCGCCAAGGTCAACCCTGCCAAGCTCGCCAATTTGCCAAACTATATCTTCTTCATCTAAAAGGGCGCGAATTTTACCCATATATTCGGCAGAGGCATCAGAGGTGCCACCCTTACCGCCCGAGCCGGTGTATTTTGTTATAACAACGCCATAGTTAAGGTATGCGGCGTTGCGGCTTTCCATGACATCTTTAAAGGTTGGGTCGGTGGCGGCGTTAACATCGGCAGAAAGGCAAACGCTTCTGCGAAGGGCTAGTGTTGTGCTTTTAGAGTCAACGCGGCATAGGTCATCAATAATGTGATATAAAAAGTCGGAATTAAGACCTGTGTTTCCGTCAGAGCCCACCTCTTCCTTGTCGGCTAAAATACAAATGGCGGTCTTTTTTGGTTTTTCAAGACCTAAAATAGCCATAAGTGCAGGGTATGCACAAACCCTGTCGTCGTGACCGTAGGCGCCAATCATAGAGCGGTCTAAACCTAAATCGCGGGCCTTGAAGGCGGGAACGCACTCAAGCTCGGCAGAAAGAAAATCACTCTCGCTAACGCCGTATTTTTCATAAAGAATATTTAATATATTAAGCTTTACAAGTTCGCTTTCTGTGTTGTCCTTAAAGGGCATACTGCCAATAAGAATGTTAAGCTCCTCGCCCTTTATACCTTGGTTTAAGGGGCGTTTGTTTTGCTCTGCGGCAAGATGGGGCAGTAAATCGTTAACCACAAAAATCGGGTCGTTATCATCCTCGCCGATTTTAACCTCTATAACGCTACCATCCTTTTTAACAAAAACGCCGTGCAAGGCAAGAGGAATAGCGGTCCACTGATATTTTCTGATACCGCCGTAATAATGGGTTTTTAGCATAGCAAGTTCGGTATCCTCATAGAGTGGATTTGGTTTTAAATCAAGGCGGGGAGAATCAATATGAGCGGCAGAAATTGTTACACCGTTTTCAATGTTGTCCTCACCAACCACAATGAATGCGGCGGCTTTGGAACGGTTGTTTATATAAAGCTTGTCGCCCACTGAGTATTTTTTGTTTGGAACAAACTCTTTAAAGCCTGCCGCCTTTGCCAATGCAATAGATACAGCTACTGCCTCGCGTTCGGTTTTGGCATCGTCTAAAAACTTTTTATAGTCTTTAGCAAATTCAAAAGCCTTGTTTATCATTTCCTCATTCGATTTTTGGAGTCCGTTTTTTTTGTTTATAAATAATTTTTCTTTTAGCTCTGCGGCTAATGTTTTTTCCTCCATTTCAAACACTCCTTAGAATTTTTTCTGCTTGATTTTCAAGTTCGATTAAATCATTGTTATTATAAATAATATGCTCGGTTTTTTCTAAATAAAACATATCGGGCTTTGCGGCTAAAAGCCTCTTTTTAAGTTGCTCATCGGTAAGAGCATCTCTTTTTAAAATTCTTTCGGCTCTAAGTTTTTCATCTGCCAATACCGCAATAACCATATCGCAAATACTGTCTAATCCGCTTTCAAAAAGAGTGGGAGCATCAAGCAGTATTTTTAAAGCACCGTTTTTTTCGAGCTCTGATAATTTATGCTTTATTTCCTCTACAATAGGCGGAAGCATTATGCTATTTAGTTTTTCGGTTGATTTTTTTGTGGCAAAGGCTTTGTCTGCCAAGGCTTTGCGGTTTAATATTCCGTTTTCTAAAATGCCATTAAAGGCCAACTCAAGTTTTTGTAAAATAGCTTTTGAGCTTGAAACCTCTGCGGCAATTTTATCGCAATCCAAAACATAAAAGCCAAGCCTTTCGGCAAGGGCGGATATTGTTGTTTTACCCGTTCCGCTTGGGCCTGTAAGTCCTATTATTTTCATAAACTTATCACCTTAAATCCCGCCGCACGTATCAAGCGGTTATAAACTGCAAGACCCATCTCGCGCTTATCGGGTGCGTGAACAACAACCCTTTTATAACCCTTTTTATCAATATCGCGTAATGCTTTAAAAAGATTTTCGGCTTGAGAGAAAAAATCATTTTTACCGCCGTAAGAACCAGCCGTAATGTTAAGAAATTTTAAATCCTCATCAAAGCAGAGGGCAAAATCTATATCGGTATTTTTATTACAATAATCTATAAAAGCATCGCATTCGCCCTCAATAAGAGTAACATCTGCTTTAGGGGCATAGTGCTTGTACTTCATACCGGGGGATGCAACCTCGGCGTTTTTTTTCGGCTCAGCTAAAACTGCGGGGTCGATAACTAAATTAGGAACAATTTTTTTAAGTTGTTCGGCGGTAATGCCGCCCGGTCTTAAAAGTCGGGGAGGATTTACAGCAAAGGAAACAACGGTTGATTCAACCCCAACTGCGCAGTCATCCCAAACAACAATAGCATCTATTCTGCCACTCAAATCGTCAATAACGTGGGCGGCGGTTGATGGACTTGGCGAACCCGAGCGGTTTGCCGACGGTGCCGCTAAAGGAACGCCTGAAAGCTTAATGATTTTTCTTGCTATATCGTTGTTTGGCATACGCACCGCAACGGTGTTAAGACCGCCCGATACACACATAGGTATTTTATCGGTTTTGGGCAAAACTGCAGTAAAGGGACCCGGCCAAAATTCATTCATACATTTTTGGGCTTCGTGGGTAATGTTACAAGCAATTTCATCAAGTTCGCTTGTATCGGAAATATGAACTATAAGCGGATTATCACTCGGTCTGCCCTTTGCGTTAAAAATGTTTTTAACCGCTGCACTACAAAACGCTGATGCCGCAAGACCATAAACCGTCTCGGTAGGAATGGCAACAAGACCGCCGTTTTTTAAAATTTCGGCAGCCTTATTTAGTTCACTTAAATCGTTACAGTCTTTTGGGTTTATCAGCAAGGTTTTCATCTATATCACTCTTTAGTTTTCACTTGATTTAAGCATTTCTGCTCTGTAATATGTGATTAGCGCATCAACAACTTCGTCTAAATCGCCGTTTAAAATTTGCTCGATTTTATAAAGAGTAAGGCCAATTCTGTGGTCGGTAACTCGACCCTGTGGGTAGTTATAGGTTCTAATTCTTTCACTTCTGTCGCCCGTTCCAACCTGTGCCTTACGTTCACCTGCAATAGCCTCGTTTTGCTTTTGCATCTCGGCTTCTAAAAGACGGCTTCTGAGCACCTTCATAGCCTTATCCTTGTTTTTGTGTTGGCTACGCTCGTCCTGACATTCAACAACGACGCCTGTAGGTAGGTGGGTTATGCGTATAGCCGATTCGGTTTTGTTAACGTGCTGACCGCCTGCACCACCTGAACGGTAGGTATCAATCTGCAAATCGGCAGGGTTGATTTCAAAGTCGACCTCCTCTGCTTCGGGCAGAACCGCAACCGTTACGGTAGAGGTGTGAATACGGCCTGAGGTTTCGGTTTCGGGCACACGCTGAACGCGGTGAACACCACTTTCGTACTTAAAGCGAGAGTAAGCGCCGTCGCCCTCTATCACAAAGCTAACCTCTTTGATACCGCCAAGCTCGGTTTCATTTATATTTAAAACTTCAATCTTCCAACGTCTTGATTCTGCATACATTGTATACATACGCATAAGTGATGCACCAAACAAAGCCGCCTCTTCGCCGCCTGCACCGCCGCGTATTTCTATAATAACGTTTCTATCATCGTTAGGGTCGCGAGGAAGCAAAAGAACCTTTAATTCCTCGGTGGTTTGCTCCATAGTATCTTTTGAGGATAAATATTCCTCCTCAACGAGTTCTTTAAAATCCTTATCTAAACCACCTGCGTCTAAAAGCTCTTTGGCCTCTGCCATTGCATTTGCCGCCGCCTCATATTCGCGGTATTTTTCAACAAGCGGGGTAAGATGCTTATGCTCTTGCATAAGTTTTTTGTAGGTAGCATTATCCGAAACGATTTCGGGTTTCATAAGTTCCTCGCCGATTTCTTCATATCGTTTTTCAACAGCTTTTAATTTTTCAAGCATAAAAATTCTCCAATCGATTAATATTATTCACTATCTGAAATAACAGTTTTAATTCTTTTTTCAATCTTTGAACGGGGTGCCATTATTTCGTGACCGCAACCGTTACAACGCAATTTAAAATCCATACCAATGCGTAGCACAGTGAATCTGTTTGAACCGCAAGGATGTGGCTTTTTCATAATAAGTTGGTCTGAAACCTTTATATCCATAAATTGCGCCTCCCATAATTTTACTTATTCATCTTAATATTATACCATATTAACAGGAAAATACAAGCAAAAAGTAAGCGTCTATCTACGATAAACGCTTACTTTTTAAATTTATATTAAAATTATCCTATTTCAAGAAAATAATCTACAATACCCTTAACAATAGCATCGGCACATTTATCGTTCCAAGCCTTTTTCATCATATTGTTATAGTCGGTACTGTTAGAAACAAAGCCGTTTTCGGTAAGCACAACAGGGCAGGTTGAAATTCGTGAAAGGTAGAATACGTGCCCTCTTAGGTCTAGATTTCTTCTGTATGCTTTGCTTTCCTCAACACGCTTATCAATTTTTTGGGCGGCTTGGTGGGTGTATGGGTTAAAATAGTATGCACCAAATCCGTGCGCCGTGGTATTAGTAGCGGCATCTCGGTGAACAGAAACCGCCAAGTTTGCCCTAGCGTTTCTAACCTTTAAAATTCTTTCATCACTTGTCATAGAGGCATCTGTGGTTCTGGTCATTACAACCGTAGCACCAATAGACTCTAATTTAGATTCAAGTAGCTTTGCAAGGGTTAAGTTCAAAGCGGCTTCGTCATATTTTGGGTTTGAACCCGATGCTCCGCCGTCCGAACCGCCGTGACCTGCATCTACGACTATTTTGATTCCGTCAAGTCTGCCGCCGTATTTGTTAGAGGATTTTGTGGCTTTTTTGGGATTGGTGAATCTGAACACTAAGCGGCCGTTTGAGTCATAGTCGGCGGTCCAACCGTAGAACTCGCCTTTTTTCTCAAGATGAAGTCTGAGTGTGTAGCCTGAAGTGTTTTTAATAAGCTCAACCTTTTTAAAGATTTTACTTTCTTCAAGCTTTTTGTAATTGCCCAAAAACTTATTTGCATAGGCAAAGGTAATGTCAAGGTAGGTAAAGGTTCTGGAGGAAATAGTGGTTCGGTATTTGCCGTCACCGCCTTGATATTTTTGGGGTAGAATTTGAACGGTAAAGGGTGCTTTCCAGGCGGTGTTAAGGGTTAAAACTGTGTGCGAACCGCCTGTTGTAATAGTGCGAACTTCAAGTTGATTGCTTGACGGAAGTGTGCCACGCATAGTTTTAATGTTTGCTTCACCCTTGCTTGTTGTATAAACGCGTTTGCCGTATCTCAACAGTCTGTAACGATTGCCTGAAGATGGGTCATAGTCGGTGTTTTCACTTGCATAATCCAAAGTTCCTTTGGGAAGATAACTGTTGGTTGCAAGTGAAAGGTCGTCAACCGTACTACCGCCGTTAAAGGTTTCTATTTGATATTTTGAAACCTCTGCAATAAGCTTATTTCCCACACTTATCGGGTTAGTAAGCGCCGAAACAGAGTAGCTTACTGTACTGCTTGTTGGGGTTTTACTGCTTGTGCCCGATGAATTTATACTGCTATTGCCCGATTCACCAGTTTGGTTTTGACTACTCTGGTCAGAGGAGTTTTCACTCTCAATGTATGATGCGGCATCACTAACGCTGGGAATAAGACTGCTACTGGGAATAATGCTACTGCTTGGCGGAATTATAACACTTGGGATTTCTTCGGTTTTTTCAAGGGTTACGGCACCGCCATAGAAGCTCTCGGTAACTCCGCTATGAGTTGCGGTGAATTTGATTTTTCCGAGGTTTATATCCTTGGTGCTACCCTTTGGCAGTTTTATAACACCCGAAAAGGTTGCAAAATCGGTATTTTCTTCCTTTTCGGCTTGTTTTAGATTTACTGTGCTTTTGTTCAGGGTTGCCGTAACCTTACTGCCAATCCTTGCAGTAGCGCGAACTATCAAACTGTCTCCACCCATAAGGGTTAGGTTTTTGGTGGGAGAATAGTCGGTCAATACCGTATACTTATATGTAATATTGAAGGTTTTTGTTGTTCCTTTGTGGGTAAAGGTAAACTTATTTTTGCCAACCTTTAAGTCAAGCTGTAATGAAAAATATCCATATTCAGTTCGCTTAACGGGTTCACCGTTTAATAAAAGCTCAAAATTAGGGTCAGATGCACCGATTATAGCGGCGGATTTTTCAAAGGTTGTGTATGTTGTTTTTGTGGGAGAAGTAAAACTAAGCTCACGCAAAACAGGGTCTTCCTCAACCTCGCCGTTCAAATATTTATAAACCAAAGCGGCGCCACCTGTTTTGTCCTCTTTAAAGGCGGTATAACTGTCAAAACAAAAAACCATACGGTTTATTTCATTAAGCGCCATAAGCTGACGGGTTGGTTGGTCGGGGTTTTTAAATCCATCCTCGCCTTTTGATGCAGATTCGCTTGAAAGAACAAAGCCGATATCACATTCACTTGGAGTATTTTCACTCCACCACTTAATGAGAGTGTTAAAGGGTAAAGTTTTAGACTCTGTTGAGGTATTAGCGTTAACAAAAACAATATCAAAGAATTTGTTTTTCATCCATTTTAAAATATCGGCATTATCATCTTTAAGCATTTGATGCTCTGCCTCAACCGATATACCACCCGCTTTATATGTTTCTGTGGCGTAGATACTGTCGCACATAAGCCCTAAAAACAGGGTAGGATTGACCGATTTAATTCTTTTGTTTATATCCCTAACAAAGCTTGTAAGCAAATCCACCGAGTAGGTTTTATACTCTGTTTCGACACCAAGAGAGATGAACTCTTTAAAATCATCTTTAGATGGCGAGTAACTAACACCGTCAAGCATAATACCGTCAAGCTCGTTTATTTTAGCAACCGAAACAAGCTTTTGCAGTATTTCCTCCTTGTTTTTTGTAATACTTAAATCAGAAAGCTTATTTATATCAACAACGCCAAAAATGGACATCGATTTTTGATGGGCAAGTTCTGCGGTTTGCTTTATAATTGTTAGCGTGTTATCATTATCGGTAACAAGGGTGTTTTCAGCATTAAGCTGTAAAAATATAGTTGTAAATCCGCCCTCTTCCAGCTCGTTTATAATAGAACTATTTTGGGAGAGGTCGGTCAGTGAATATTCGGTGTTGGGTGAAAGCTTAATGCCAAATAGTTTAGAGGGTCGAATAGGTTCTATAATTTCTGCATCTTCTTGCTCTGATTCTTCATTGTTTGGCAAATTGATATTGCTTGATGGTTCATCTTTGTTTTTATCATTAAAAACTGCAATTGTGTTTTTTATTAAATTATCAGGGATATTAATAACTTTGGTAAAAACAAGACCCGAGAAAACAACAAGAATACCCAGCAAAATTATAAAAAAGGGCATCAAAAAACGAGGTCTGCGCTTATAGCGAGGCCTGTATTTTTTTGTTCGTGTTTGTTTTTCCTTTTTGTCAAGCCCTTTTATGTATTGGTCGATAAGTTCACTTTCGTTTAAGGGCTTGGGGGTATTTTTGTCTTTCACAATGTTACTCCTAAATAATAATTACTATGTAAAAAAGGGTGCTAAAATGATATTTTATATCAAATTATATTTTACAACTTTTTTAAATTAAAATCAACTTTTTTCTCTCATAAAATATTGGAAAAGTCTAATGTTTTTTAAACGCATACAATTTAGTTTGTTATGAAATTATAAAAAGAGTTATTTTGCTTGAATTTAGGTTTTATATGTGGTATACTAGCAAGGTAAAACAAAAGCCGATTTGGTGGTGAAGTTATGAAATATCGTATTTCTGAATTTGTTTTTGTTATGATATTTATTTTTGTTATGGTTTTTAATATGGTTGGCCTTGCAGTAAATGCATTTTCTAAGGATATTAACGACCTTCCAACAGGCAGTTTTCTTTATTCAACAATGTCTCCCGATGGCAACTCAACCTTAAAGGTTTATCGCATTAGCATCAATAATATCGGTACGGCAGTTCGCGGTGAAGTAATAACCAAAAACCAAAATGGCGAAACTGTTACCAAAAACATTTATTGGCAAACGGGCGAAAAAAGCGCTATCGCCTCTTGGGAGGATAGTAGCACTGTAACCATAAACGATAAACGCATTGAGATTAACGGCAAACCTTACGACAGTAGAAATGAAATTGAACTACCAAAGGCAACCCCTAAAAACATCGCAAGCGAATAAAGGAGAATTATTATGAATATGCAAACAAGCCTTCCCCAAAAGGATGATTTAATAGCAATTATGAAAACCACAATGGGTGATATTAAGATTAAACTTTTTTCAAATGAGGCGCCCAAAACGGTTGAAAACTTTACCACCCACGCAAAAAACGGATATTATGATGGCTTGATTTTTCATCGTATTATCCCCGATTTTATGATTCAGGGTGGTGACCCAACAGGTACTGGCTGTGGCGGTGAAAGTATTTTTGGCTCGGCTTTTGAGGATGAGTTTAACCCCGCGCTTCATAACCTTCGCGGCGCGCTTTCAATGGCAAACTCAGGACCCAACACTAATGGTAGCCAGTTTTTTATCGTTCAGGCAAAAACCGCTCCCTCACAAATGATAGAGCAGATGGAGCAAATGACTGCAGAGCAAGGCTTTCCGCCCGAGGCAACCGCAAGTTATAAAGAGCTTGGCGGAACCCCCTGGCTTGACTTTAGACATACTGTTTTCGGTCAGGTTTTTGAGGGTATGGAGGTTGTTGATGCAATTGCCTCGGTTAAAACAGGCGCAAATGACAAACCTATAGATGATGTTAAAATAATTTCTATTTCTATTAAAAAGGTGGAGAAGTAATTATGAAAATCAAAGAAGGATATATTGTACGCTTGGTTGCAGGTAGCTATGTTGTTGTATCAACAGGCGAAAAAACGGTTGATTTTAACGGCATAATGACCCTTAACGAAACAGGTAATTTTCTTTGGGAAAAGCTTTTGACCGACACCACAAAAGAAAATTTAGTTGAAGCGATGATTAAAGAGTATGATGTAGATGTTGCAACCGCAACTGCAGATATTGAAGCCTTTTTGAAAAAATTGGAGGAAGCCGGTCTTGCCGAATAAGCTAACCTTAAAAGATTTAATCCCAACAATTAAAGAGGTGGTCTCCGGCGGACAGGAGGCCACCTTTATTCCACATGGAATAAGCATGAAACCAATGCTTTTGGGCGGTAGAGATGAGATTGTTTTGGTAAAGCCCGAATTTCCTTTAAAAAAATATGATTTGCCACTTTATGTAAGGGATAACGGTATGGTTGTTTTGCACCGAATTGTTGATATTAAAAGCACGAATGGAAAAACAGAATACATAATGTGCGGTGATAATACCTGGTCATTAGAACGAGGAATTTTTGAGGATAACATTGTTGCGGTTGTATCAAGGTTCCGCCGTAACGGCAAGTGGTATGAGGCGGATAACAAATGCTATAAAGCCTATGCAAAGTTCTGGAGCAAATCCTTTGTTTTGCGTAAGGGTATTAGATGGGTTTTGCGTCTGCCTATTCGCGCAGTTAGAAAATTAAAAAGGATGCTTTTTTCAAAATGATATCATTTATAAAAAAACATAAAGAAATAGCTCTTTATATTATTTTTGGAGTTTGCACAACATTAGTTAACTGGGTGGTTTACACCCTGCTTGTGTCGGTGCTTAATGCGGGCATAACGCTAAGCAATTTAATTGCTTGGGTGTTGGCTATAATTTTTGCTTTTGTTACCAATAAAATATATGTTTTTGATAGCAAAAGCTGGCAACCAAAAACCGCCGTTAAGGAGGGGGCTTCCTTTTTGGCATCCAGACTTTTTTCGGGTTTGGTTGAGGTTGCAGGTCCAACTCTCCTCATAACGCTTGGTATAAAGGGCGACCTTTTTGGTATAAAAGGCGGAGTATCAAAAATAATAATCAATGTTATAGTTATTGTTTTAAATTATGTTTTGAGTAAGCTTTTTGTCTTTAAAACAAAAAAATAAAGTCGAGTATATTATAATGCACCCCAAAGGTTAAATTCCTTTTGGGGTGCATTTTTCTATTATCCACCTTGCCGCATAGCTTGATGCCTTGCCGCTTTCACATAGTGCGTGCAAGGTATTGAATTCTTTAATTTTACGCTTATGCTTTTGTATATCAAAATTTAAAACCCTGTTTTCAAGTTCACGATTTGTTTTGCAAAGTTCAAAGGGAAGTTCGCTAAAATCAAAATAATAATCTCTAAGCTTTGCATATTTTTCTATATCCGATGCGTATAAAAGACTTGGTCTTTCGGTTAAGGTAAAATCAAATATTGTAGAGGAATAATCGGTTATTAAAAAATCGGTTATTAAATAAAGCTCTTGAATATCGTTATAGTTTGATACATTTTTAATAAAGGATGCAGATATATTTATCTTTGTTTTTGCGATATTTGGGTGTAGCCTGAGCAGGATATTCCAGTTACCACCAAATCGTTTTTTAAGTGCGTTTGCCAGCATAAAAAAATCTATGTCATAGGCATCTGTACTACCGTCATCGCGAAAGGTTGGGGTATAAAGCAGAACCCTGATTTTGTGATTTATCCCTAATCGGTTTTTTATTTGGTTTGGTTTATCCTTGCTGAAATTCAGTAGTAAATCATTTCTGGGCAGACCTTTTTCATATATTTCGCCCTTATCATACCAAAACGAATTCCTATATATTTGGCTAAGCGTTTTAGAGGAAGACATCATTAAATCGGTTGCCTTGGCATCACGCTTTGCCCATTTAATATACCCTTTATCAAGTTTGTCTAACGCGTCCTTTTCCACCTTTTTAAGACCTAGTCCGCCGTGCCAGGTTTGAAGATAGTATTGCCCTTTTTTCTTTATAAAAAAGGGCTTTCTTATATTATCCACCCAAACCCTTGCGGTTGCCATATGATAAAGATATCTTACCGACTTATACTTAACAAAGTGTATACTATAGGGCAAATCGGCGGTTTGCTTTTTATCCCCCGCCCAATATATATCTATTTCGGGCGCTTTTTTTATTAGTTCCAATGCAATATATTTTGGATTGTCTGAAAATCCTCTGCCCGAAAATGACTGAAAAACCACCTTGTTTTTTTGTATAGGAAATATCAAAAACAAAAACCATAAAAGCCTATAAAAAAACCTTAAAACAATTCGCAAGGTCAACACCTCCTGCGGTTTTTATATATTGTGAATGCTCTAAAAAGCATAATACTCCATTCCGAAATGCTTGTTAGAGCGGCTAAACTCAAAGCCGAAAGTTTGCCGTTAAAAAACAAAATTATAAGCCCGATAATGTGAATTATGGTGCCAAAATATATTGAAATGTTTGCATAATTTGAAAGCCCCATTGCACTAAGGGTTGGAAAGCCCAATAAATAGCTTGGAAGAATTGCAACAACGCTAGGCAAAAGCGCAATTAAAATAGGAGCGGTACCTTCGAAGCTTTCACCAAAAATAAAAATGCAAATCGGCTTTGCAAATATGCCAACAATTATGCAAAAAAGAATTATAATAGGCTCTAAAAAAACTAAAATTTTTTTAATAAGGTTAAAGTTTTTGTTTTTCACCATATACGGATAAATACTGTCGGCAATAGGTGAAAGACCGCTTTTCGCTGTTGCAACAAGCTTGTCGGCAGAGGTGTAATACCCCGTGAGCAGACCGCTTTTATCCAAAACTCCCAGTATAACCGTGTTGGTTGCACTATAAACAGTTGTGGCAATTCTTGAAAGGAAAAAATTAAAAGAGCGTTTTAAATCTAAAAACACCTCAGAAATTGTCACCCTGCAAAACAAAATTCCCTCTTTTTTGAATATATAAAAGTAGGCTAGAATTACTGAGATAGTATTGCCTAAAATAAGCAGAGCTGGGACTACAAGATAATCGCTTGAGGTTTTTAAAAGCACAAACACTAAAATGGTTGTTATAAAACGCACAATTACTGTTCTAATAGTTATTACCGACATATTTTCGGTTCCCCTAAAAAAGTAATCGGGCAAAAGGGAGTTTATGCAAAAGGCGATTATATACAAAAAATATAGCGTTTTATATCTTTTAAAGGGATTAAAATAAAGGCAAAAAACGGCAATTAGGATAATCGAAAAAATACTAAACAAAAGTTTTATAACGGTAACCGAGCTTATTTTTTTGGATAGATATTTTTTATCTTCTCGGTTTTTTGAGATATCCTCGGTGGCGGATAATAAAAACCCAAAATCCAAAAAAAGTTGAAAATACGCCATAACCGCCACCGCAACACCGACGATACCATAGATTTTTGGCCCTAAAATTCGGGTTTGGTAGGGTACAGTTATAAAACTAAAAATATAAGAAGAAAACTGCAAAACATAAAGCATAACAGTATTTTTAAAAAGCAGTTTTTCGTTAGACCTTGTCATAAAAAAGACCTCGTATGATTTTTAAGTTATTAAAACCTCGCCTTAAAAATTTATAAATATTAAGATTTACCGAAATGGCAAAGCAACTTAATTTTAAAGATAAACTAACAGGCATTTTTTGTTTGATTTCGGTATATTGCTTTAGTACGCGATTTTTAAAGGAGTTTATAGTTTCTTTATCTTTATATTTTGCAACTATCATAGAGTTTAAAAGGTGCAGATTATTCAAAAACACATAAAATTCATATTCCTTGGAGCAGTCAAAATCAAACTTTTTTATTACAGGTTTTATTCCCTCAACAGTTTTAACAAGGGTTAATCGTTTTTCATTAAAACTTCCGCCACCTACAATACTGCCCCTTCTTTGAAAATAGCAGTATAGCGGTAGCGCAACATATGAAATGCTATTAGCTTTATATAAAAGTTTATAGGTGGTTGCAACATCTTCGTGTAAAAGCCCTTTTGGGTAGCGTATGCAGTTTTCAAAAAGTTTTTTGCTATAAAGCTTGTTCCATGCCATTACATCTACGGTTTTTTCGCCCGTAAAAAGCCCTTTTATCGCCTCGGCATTTGTATAAACCAAGTTGCCCTCGCCCACCATCTCAAAGGAGAATAACTTATTAAAATACATTTCGTAACCACATGCCGCAATATCCGAAGAATTTTGCCTAATCGCCCAAATAAGATATAGTAAAAAATCGGGTTTTATAAAATCATCTGAATCAATAAAGCAGACGTATTCTCCGCTTGATTTTTCCAACCCAAAATTTCTAGCCTCAGAAAGACCGCTATTTTTGGTATGATAAACCCTTATGCGTGGGTCCGATTTAGCCAAAGCATCACAAAGAGCACCGCTTTTATCGGTTGAACCATCATCAATCAGAATTACCTCAAGGTTTTTATAGCTTTGATTTAAAACACTTATTACGCACCGCTCAAGATATTTTTCAACATTGTATACAGGCACAATAACGCTAATTTTATCCACCATCGACACAGTCGGTTTTTGAGAGCTTTGACGATTTTTACTATGATAAATTATATAAAAGAGTATAGGTAAGGTTGTGTTAAGCCCCGCACTAAAGGTAATAGCGTTAGCCTTTATTTGAAAAACAAAAAAGCAGATAGCAAAAAATAAAACAAGCGCTTTTAGATTAAAATTCTTTGCCGATTTAAAGGCGGTTTTAAATACCAATAATAAGGCGAGATATAAAATTGCACAACCCATTAAACCGCCCACCCATATATCGTTTACATAGCCAACGTCAGAGTTTTGATACCCTTTTGCGCCGTTTAGCGAGTGCCCTGAGCCGAAAATCAGAATATAATTTTCGGGCAGGTTCCAAAATCTGTCACTAAAAAGCACCTCGGAGGTTGTTGTATCGGCATCGTTTTTTAAAGAGTCGATTGCATCAGTTAGAGCGTTCGGTTCGGTATTTGTTGTGTCGGGCAAAAAGGATGCAATTCCCGAGCCAACCCATTTTAAAGTAAGCGGATTGAGCATTAAAATAACAATACACAAAACAACTAGTATGGCTATTGCAAGGTTTATAATACCTAGTGCTTTGAGTTTTGCTTTAAGGCTTGTGCCTTTTAGGGAGAAAAACAAATTGGCTACTCCAAAAGCCACGCCAATAGCAAACATAACAATGCCTGTTCGGGCATTTACAAGCGAAACACTTAGCAAAAAAGGAATCAGCAAAACAGGTTTAAAATTTTCTTTTTTGATTAAAAATAATGGCAAGGAGGCAACAAGTCCCATACCCCAACCAAAAGAGTCAACAAAGGTGTTAGAAAACCCAAAGCCTCTTCGGTCGGTAACCCAAGGGATAGATAAATATTCATCACCAGTATTTTGGTATATTATTTTTATAAATAAATCTTTTAAATCGGGGAAAAGCAGAGTTATAAACACAAGCCCAAACTGTATAAGGGTTGCAAGTATAAAGCAGTATAAAAGGTCATAGGGGGAATAATTTAATTCTTTAGCGCGTAGGCAAATGTAAAGACTAGCAAAGGCTAAAACGGGTACAATCAAAAAATATCTGTACCAAAGAGTTATATAGTGCAGTAGCCCAACCCATTCGCCGAGGATTAAACTGTTCAAAGCGGTAGTAAAAGCAAGACAAACTAAAAACAAAACAAAAAAAGCGGAAAATCTTAAAATTCCGCTTGATTTAAGTGTTTTTATATAGCTATCTTTATATTTGACAAAAATAAGCCCAAAGGAAAAGAGTGCGACAATCAACCCAACATTTATTTTTGGTATTATGGGAGGCGCAAAAAGCAAACAAAAAATATATAAAATAAAGGTTGGCTTGTATTTTTTAATTTTAGGTAGAGAGTCCACCATTAACATCACCGCATTATTTAATAACTGAGATTGTGCGACCGAGCAAAAGCGCGTTTAATGGCTTTTTGCGTAACATACAATGCTTTAAAAGTTGGTAAACGGGGTTTGCAGGATGATAGTTTAAAAGCAACCTTTTGCATAGCGGGGTGTCACACGATTTTAAAAACCACTCTTTTTTGTCTCCCCAGTCCATATTCGACTGTTTGCTAAAATTTCGGCATATGGCAGAGAGTGTGTATCGCAAAAACCTTTCGCCCAGAACATTATAGGTCATAAGTGTGGCTTGACCTGAAACTTCAAAAAAGTTAAACATTTCCTCAATTCTGCGATAACTAAGGTCATAATAATCTTTGCAAAATTGGTTGGTAACACTATTGTTTTTTCGCTTAAAATAATGGTATCCGTTATTGTCAAGCGTGGCAAAGGTTTTAATCTTTTTTGCAACCCTTAGATTGAAGAAAAAATCCTCATATAAAGGTGTGTTTTCAAAATCAATATTATTATTAACAATTATTTTGGTTTTATATAGTGAATTCCAAAGATAGCCAAAAATAGTTTGCGCCTCTAACCTTAAAATACACTCCATTTTAGATTTTAAAGAGGTGCAAACCTTGGCTTTTGGTGTGACTGATAAAGATTTTGTGTGATTGCCAAATCTATTATAATGCTCCTCGGTAAGCCCCCAAACCACCTCATCGGCACCAGATTTATCCGCAAGTAAAAATGCATTTTTATACACATCAGGCTCTATATAATCGTCGGCATCCATAAAGGTTAAATATTTCCCTTTAACGGCTTTTAAACCAAGATTTCTTGCCTTACCCGCCCCGATATTTGTTTTAGAATTTATAAGGGTTATTCTGCTATCCTTTTTTGCATAGCTTTTTATAATATCTAAGCTATTATCTGTTGATGCATCGTTTACTAAAATAACCTCAATATCCTCTAGGGTTTGGTTTAATAGGCTTCTTATAGCCGTATCAATAAAAAAGCCGGCGTTAAACACCGGCATTATAACGCTTACCAAGGGGGTGTTTGGCATAAATTATCTTCCTGCTTTCAGTTTGGCGAAGAGCTTTGTGTTATTGCTTTTTACAAGCGAGATAATTTTACCTTCCAAATAGGTAAGGGTTGCATTATTCCATTTTATAGGTATTAGCATAAGCCTCATATAAAGTGAATTCGGCTCGGCTTTTGCTAATGCGTCTTTCACACTTTGGGTAGAAATCATTTTTTTGATTTCTGCCTTTTTTTCTGCTTTAGAAAGATCGCAACTTTTGTTGGTTACATTTTCAATGCATCCTACTATGCGCTCGATATACCGTCTGGCAATAAACTCTTCGGTTTCGGGTGTTGAAACATTCCAGTATTTAAAGAGATTTATCATCCAACCGTGTTCTTCCTCGCGCTTTTCATACATATCGCTGCGGTATTTTGCAGTTTCGGATTCTGCACGCTTTCTAATAAAGTGATAATATTTTTTATCGGTTACCGCTACACGCTCAATATCCTTTATAACGCTAAGGTTAAAAGGGAAGTCATCCCAAAAGGTGTTGGGAAAATAAATCTTGTTATCCCTAATATACCCTGCATCAAACAATTTATTCCAAGGTGTGTAGAGTAAGTTTTTATCAAACAGCTTGTAGGCGTTCATTCTAAAATCACGCTGAGATTTATAGTTTATAGAATCTGCAAACTGCTCTTGGGTGAATTTTTCATCATCTGAATAGTAGGTATCAATATAATATCCTGCAACAACAAGCTGAGCGTTCACGCTTTCGGCAAGTTCAACCATATCATAAAGCATTGTTGGTTCTGCCCAGTCGTCAGAATCCATAAAATAAAAGTAGTCGCCGTCTGCCTTATCAATGGCGGTGTTTCTTGCGCTTGGCGCACCGCCGTTTTCTTTGTGGATTACTTTAATTCGGCTATCTTTTGCGGCATATTCATCACATATTTTACCGCTATTATCAGGAGAGCCATCATCCACCGCCCAAAGCTCCCAATTTTCATAGGTTTGAGCCAAGATGCTGTCAATCGACTTTCCAACATAGTCCTCAACGCCATATACAGGCATTATAATACTTATTTTAGGTTGATTCATTTGTTGTTAAACTCCTTATCGGTAAGAGATAGTGCAGAGGCTATAACCTTATCCATATCGTAATATTTATATTCTGCCAATCTACCGCCTAATAAAAGATTTTTGTTTTGGTTGGCTAAAGATTTATATTTTTCAAAAAGGGCGGTGTTTTTATCATCATTTACGGGATAATAAGGCTCCATACCCTCTTTAAAATCCTCAGGATATTCTTTTGTTATAACAGTTTTTCTACTTTCGGCGTTTTCAAAATGCTTGTGCTCGATTATTCGGGTGTATGGGATTTCTCGCTCGGTGTAGTTCACCACCGCAACACCCTGAAAATTATCATTATCTAAAATCTCGTTTTCAAATCTAAGGCTTCGGTATTCAAGTGCACCAAACTCAAAATCAAAAAGGGCATCTAATCTGCCGGTGTATAAAACCTTATCGGCAAGGGCGTTAAAGCCGTCGCGGTCTACATTGTAATCGGTGTTAAGCCTAACGTCGCAATCCTCAAACAACTTATTTATAATAATGTTATATCCCCCAATGGGTATGCCTTGATATCGGTCGTTAAAATAGTTGTTATCATAGGTAAAACGAACAGGGAGCCTTTTTATAATAAAGCTTGGAAGTTCTGTGCAACTTCTTCCCCACTGCTTTTCTGTGTAGCCCTTAATTAGTTTAGTGTAAATATCTCTACCCACTAAACTAATAGCCTGCTCTTCAAGGTTTTTAGGTTCGCCCTTAATTTCGGCTTTTTGATTTTCTATAATCTTTTTAGCCTCATTTGGAGTGGAGATTCCCCACATTTTGCTAAAGGTATTCATATTAAAGGGAAGATTATATATTTCGCCCTTATAGTTTGCCAAAGGACAGTTGGTGTAACGGTTAAATTCGGCAAGGGAGTTCACATAATCCCAAACGCGTTTATCAGAGGTATGAAAAATATGTGCGCCGTACTTATGAACATTTATGCCCTCAATATTTTCGCAGTATACGTTACCGCCAAGGTGGGCTCTTTTTTCTAAAACGAGGCAGGTTTTACCTTGCTTTTTTGCCTCGTTTGCAAATACGCCTGCAAAAAGTCCGCTACCAACTATTAAATAATCGTATTTTTTCATAGCTACCCTTTCTGTTATAAAAATTTCTGTTGTAGTCATTATATCAAACCAAATAAAACAAGTCAATAATGCCCTTTTAAATGTTCTACTGTATTATAATTATTTGCAAAATTTTGCCATAAAATAAAAAAATAAAAAAATTTTCTAAAAACACTTGACAAACATGCAGCTATTTGCTATTATAATAACAGTAATCATTACTATTAAGGAAAGGGGCGATAAAATGAAGCGATATTCAAAGCAACGCGAAACCATTTTAGAGATTCTGCGTTCAACCAAGCTTCATCCCACCGCCTCGGTTATTTATGAAAAGGCTAGGGAGGTTATCCCAAATATAAGCCTCGGCACTGTTTATCGTAATCTTCACGAATTCAGCGTGGAGGGAGAGATACTTGCCTTTAAAGCCTTTGACGGTAGTGAGCACTATGATGCAACGGTTGAGCCGCATCCCCATATGGCATGTAATGCTTGTAAAAGGATAATTGATTTAGATATACCTTTTGTATCAGATTTTGTTTTAAAAACAGCAGAGCATACAGGCGCTGAAATTAGCGGTCATCATATAGTTTTTTACGGTAAATGCTCCGATTGCATTTAAAAAATCGGTTTTAAATAAAATCAATTTTTTGGAGGAAATAAAAATGAAAAAGTTTGTATGTTTAGTTTGCGGTTATGTTCACAATGGAGACAGTGCTCCTTCCGAGTGCCCAATTTGCCACGCTCCCGACACAAAGTTTAAAGAGCAGGCAGGCGAGCAGACTTGGGCTGCCGAGCACGTTATCGGCATTGCTAAGGGCGTTGACCAGAGAATAGTTGACGGTCTTAGAGAGAACTTTATGGGCGAGTGCACCGAGGTTGGTATGTATCTTGCAATGGCAAGAGCCGCTCATAGAGAGGGTTATCCCGAAATCGGTATGTATTGGGAGAAAGCCGCATTTGAAGAGGCGGAGCACGCAGCAAAATTCGCCGAGCTTTTAGGTGAGGTTGTTAGCCCAAGCACAAAAGAAAATTTAACAGTTCGCGTAGAGGCAGAAAACGGTGCAACTCATGGTAAAAATGAGCTTGCTAAACTTGCAAAAGAGCTTGGTTTAGACGCTATTCACGATACCGTTCATGAGATGGCACGCGACGAGGCTCGACATGGTAAGGCTTTTGAAGGTCTTTTAAATAGATATTTCAAATAAATCTAAACTTTACAGGAAAGCCTTAAACAAAAGGTTTTCCTGTTTTTTTAAATAACTGAGTGAGGCGATATTATGTTTAAAAAAATATTATCTTTAGTTTTGGTGTGTGGTTTGTTGTTCAGTTTTTCGGCTTGCGATAATACAAAAGCACCAACCGATGAAAACAAGGAGGATACCTCTAAAAAAGATAGTATAGTTTTTGCAGGTGATTATACAGAACTTTCTAGCACAAAGAGTGAGCCTACAGATAAAAACAACAACCCTCAAAGCAGTAGCGAGGAAAGTTCAGAGCCCAAGCAAGAGGCATCAAAGCAGCAGCAACATGTTGTATCAAGCGAAACAATTACCTCAAGTGAGCCCGTTAGCAGTGAGGTGAAAAACGAGGAAAAAGAAACCTCTAAAAACCAAACTGCATCGCAAGGCAGCAACTCAAATAATATTATTTCAAGGGATAAAGCAAAAAATATCGCCTTGAATCATGCAGGTGTTAGCGAAAAGGATATTTTTGATTTTGATATTGAGTTAGATAAAGACAAAAAAGCATTGCATTATGATATCGATTTTGAGGTGAGCAATACCGATTATGAGTATGAAATAGATGCCACTTCTGGTAAAATTTTGTTCAGCAAGGCCGAAAAGGATGATAACTATAAAGCCCCATCTTCTTCCAAAACACAAAAAGTTGAGGCTAAAATATCCAAACATGAGGCAGAGAATTTAGTGTTTAATCACTTGAGGATAAAAAAATCTGATGTTAGAGATTATGAGATAGATTTTGATGATGACGATAAAAACAAGGTCTATGAGATTGACTTCAAATACGGCGGATATGAATATTCCTATGAGGTTAATGCCGAAACGGGCAAAGTAGTACTAAAGGAAAAAGAAAGAGATTAAACCAAAAAAGGCAAGATAGCAAACTGGCTATCTTGCCTTTAAAATTTGAAATGTTTTAAGGACGTTCACTGCTTTGTTGGGTGTCATTTGGGGTTGTTTATCATTGTAAATAAATGTTGAAAAAAATAATTTTATGTGGTAAAATGCTTTTGGAATAAGGTGGGTCTACAACGGTAGGCGGTTTAATCTTGCCCTCGGAAACGGGGGTGATGCCCTATGTACATAACTAATCAGGACTTGTTTCAGTTTAGTATTGTTATAATTTCGGTTATAACACTTGTAATAACGGTCATAAAAAAGAAATAATCGCCCCGTCCTGAGAAAACGAGCGATTATTCTTTAATCATTCATCTGAGGGCAAACCGTCTATACGATTTACCTTATTTCACTTATATTATACCATAACTTTTCTAATTGTCAAGCATTGTTTCAATAGTTAAAATGGTATAATTAACTAAATCAAGGATGTAAAAAGTTATGAAATGCAAAAAATGCGGTGCAGAGTTAAATGATACCATAAAGAATTGTGTTAATTGTGGTTGGAAAAACCAAAATTACACGCATTTTTACATAGGAAATACACCTATTAAGGTGAGTAAATCATCTTTTGTTTTTGCTATTGTTTTAGGTGTTATTGTTTGGTTTGTAATTATAGGCTTGATTATCTCAAATGGTTCAGATAACTCAATAAATAAAACAACTTCAAATATTACATCAAGCGATAATGAAAATCAAGGAAAAGAAACTAAAACAAAAAATACACATATAACTTATGAAAATGCATTTAATTATATAAAAAAATGCGAAGATAACATAATTGAAAGCAATAAGAATAGTTATAATAAAATTAAAGAGAGTGCAGCAGAAACAATAATTTTTTCACAAGAATATGCTGAGTTGTACTGTTCGTTTTGGTCTGTTCTTGAAAAACTTGAGGGAGAAAAAGATTCTCGTTTTGGCAAATCAAAACTGCGATGGCAAATTGATTATACTAAAAATGAATATGAAACTTTGTTAAAGAAAGCATTTGAAAATGGTGAAAAATCTTTTTATGATGAATATGCCCGTATTTACAAAGAAGAAGTCTTTCCTATTGTAAATTATAATTGGGAAAATAATATTTATTAAAAAGGCAAGATAGCAAACAAGCTATCTTGCCTTTAAAATTTGTTAAATTATTTAAGCGTTTTTAAAACCTTTGCGGCTATTGCTGTTGCGGCACCATTACCCGCACCGGCATTCTCAACAATCACAGTAAAGGCATAGGGGGTGCTTTCATTATCACAGAAGCCAACAAACCAAGAGTGCGGGGTGGATTTATCGCCAACCTCGGCAGTTCCCGTTTTGCCACATACCTCAAGCCCCGAAAACCGCCAATCACCATAATTCTTTTTAACATTGTTACGCATCATCTTTGCCATTCTATCAGAATTTTTTGCGCTCATAATGGTTTTAGATGTTTTGTGTGATCTTTTTATGGTAATACCGCTAGGGTTCTTAATTTTTTTAATAAGGTATGGGGTAATGCTCTTTCCATCATTTGCAATACCACCCATAAAGGTTAAATATTGATATGGGTTTACCAAATCATTGTGTTGACCAATACCCGACCAACCAAAATCGATTTTGCGTGATTTTTTAACCTCATATTTGCTCATGGCGGTTTTTATGCCGTCCATTTCAAGTTGTTTGTTAAAACCAACCTTTTCGGCAGTGTTGGTGAGGGTGTTTTTGCCAAGCCTTAATGCCGTTTGAGCAAAAAATGCGTTGCAGGAGTGAACAAGGGCGTCATCCAAACCGATATTATTGTGTCTGCCAAGGCAACTAAGCCACTCACCCTCTATTGTAACTCCGTGGGAACAGTTAAAGGTTAAATCATCTGTATTTGATAAATTTTCAAGCGCAGATAGTGTTGTAACAAGCTTAAAAATCGAACCGGGCGCATAAACTCCCGATAAAAATCTGTTTACATAAACACCTTTGCCGCTAGGCTCGGCATTGCTTTCGGGGTCGTAGGTGGGTGTGCTTACCATACAGACAATTTCACCTGTTTTGTAGTTGTATATACCTACCGTTCCTGCGCGGTTGCCTAAGGCATTTAATGCTGCAACCGATACCTTTGAATCGATAGTAAGCTCGATATCATTACCCTTGCCGCTAAGGTTATAAACTCCGTTAATGGCATCATATCCGCATAACTCTTTTAAATATGAGTTGTGTATTCCTGTTGAAACATATCCCTTTAAATCTCCTACCGCGTGAAGCGTAGCTTTACGAATGCTTGAATCCTTATTAAATCGCCTTTTTCCGTTTTCGGTTACCGCCAAAACCTCGCCGTTTCGGTCGGTTATAGCACCCGCTTTAACAATTAACCCATCGCCGTAAATATGCTTGTTGGCGGGATAGGTTGCCCATTTATCTTTAGAAATTGCAAGTTTTGAGTAATAAATCAGGGTTCCAGAAACAAAAAACAAAATGACAAATATAATTATTGCACAGCGTCTAAAGGTTTGCTTCATTCTACATTCCTCCACTGTGTTGGCTCCTTGTGGTGAAGCTCCGATGCCTTAAAAAATGACATCGTAAGCCAAGCCGAAATCAAGCTTGTACCACCGCGACTGACAAATACAAAGGTAACACCAGTAAGCGGCAATAAATCAACCGAGCCAAATATATTAAGCGCCGACTGAAAAATAATCATAACAACTGCCGCACCTGTGGCAATTAAATTAAATGTGGAGTCGGCGTTTTTCATTAGCCGATATGCGTATATTCCAATAAAAACAAGGCACAAAGCGGCGGTCAAAGCCACAATCCAACCCCATTCTTCACCAATTATACCAAAAACCAAGTCGTTCTCTGCGGCGGGTATTTCGTGCAGATAACCGTTACCGCCACCCACACCAAGAAGTCCTCCGCTAGCAAAGGCCATCATTGTTCGGCTTTGTTGGTAGCCTGTTGTGTTTGCGTATTCCCAAGCGTGCAGCCAAGCACCAAAACGCCTTGCAATATACGGGTATACCGCAATAACGCCTATTGCACCAACAACTGCCGCGCCCAAAATTCCACCAAGGATAACAGGCTTTTCAAGTCGCAAAGCCAAGATTATCATCATACCAACAAAAAAGATTGCTACTGCACCAAAATCAAGCATAAGGGCTAGTGCACCCATACATAAAAATGAGTAGGCTAAAAATTCCCAACGCTTTGCAGGTTTAGAAATCAGGGAATAAAGAGTTATAGCGCCACAGAGCACAAAAGCAACTTTAACAAGCTCTGATGGTTGAAAAGAGAAAGTGCCTATTCTAAGCCAGTTTCTGGAACTGTTTACTTCGGTTCCAAAAATGGCGGTAAAGTATAATAGGGACAAGCTTAGTATCATAATGATTGGATGAAGTTTTATAATAAATTCGCGAAATTTTAAAACGATGGTTAAAACCAAAAAGCCAAAAAAACCAACCGTATAGCAAAGCATTTGCTTTGTAAGTTCCTCGGGTAGCGTGGCAGAGCCAACCGCAAGTCCCAAAGTGTATAGATAAAATACCAACAGTTCGGTTAAAATGGTAAAGTTTTTAATAAGCTTTCCGATTAAAAAGTAGCACCACTCAGCAACTATTAAACCAAAAAAACTAAGAGGAATTGCAGTTTCTAGCGTATCCCAAAACCTTAAACAAATCGAAAGACCTATAAGTATTTGAAAAACAGTTAGGGTAAGAAGTGCCGAGGCACCGCTCGATTTGGTTTTTGATGAAATATCGTTACTTGCTTTTCTTTTAAAGGTTAGAGTTTGCCCTGCCATAGTTATTTTGTCGCCATATTCTAATGGGGCGGCTCGCTTTACGTTTTGCAGATTAACCATAACCTTGCCGTTTATTGGCGCGATTCGCCAAAAGCCTTTTTCTATAAAAATCATAGCATGGCGTTTTGAAAAATCTTCGAGCGGTATCACAATATCTGCGCTTTTGCTTCTGCCCAAAATATTTTCTTTAGAGGTTATAGGTATTGAAACGCCGTCAATGGTGGTGAGCTCTGCAAAAATTTTGGGGAGAGGCTTTGTGCTTTTAAAGTAGCGCAACCAAGCCACAACAAAGGCTACCGACATTACGGCAATAAGCCATCGGGATATAGCAAAAAAGTATGTATAAAAAAGCTCCAAAACCCTCACCTCCAAGATATTATACAGTTAAATTATATCAGTATAAATATCTACTGTCAAGAAGAGTGGGACATTAGCGGTAATAAAAACTTCCATACATTTACCGCTTGCAGTACAGTCTGAAATGTTGACAAATTACTGTTAAGTGATATAATATAAACTGCGTTTTAAAAAACAAAATCGGCGGTGGCAAACCATCGTTTTTTAAAAGGAAAGAGTTATGAAGGTATATTTCCACACACTTGGTTGCAAGGTTAACCGATATGAAACTGAATATATGCTAAAGCAACTTCAAAACCGTGGCTTTACTCAAACAGAAAAAGCGGTCGATGCCGATTTGATAGTTGTTAATTCCTGTACCGTTACGGCAGAGAGCGATAGAAAAACAAGGCAACTTGTTAGAAGATATCGCAGAACTAACAGTAATGCCATAATTTTGCTTACGGGTTGTATGCCACAGGCATTTCCAAGTGAGGCAAGCGAGCTTCCCGCAGATATTATAATCGGTAATAAAAGTGAACGGGATATAGTAAAATCGGTTGAGGAATTTTTAAAAAATCACAATCAAATTATTGAGGTTGAACCTCATAAAAAGGGTGAAAGCTTTGAAAAGGGCGGGCTTGATACCTTTAGTGAGAGGACGAGGGCTTACATTAAAATTCAGGACGGATGCGATAGAGGTTGCACCTATTGTATTATCCCAAAAGCAAGGGGTAGAGTTCGTTCAAGGTCACTTTTGGAGATAGAAAACGAGGCACAACGCTTGGCGCAAAACGGTTTTAAGGAGCTTGTTTTGGTGGGCATAAACCTTTCGTCTTTTGGTAAAGATACGGGTTATTCCCTTGCCGATGCAGTTTCGGCTGCAAGTAAATCGAATGGAATAAAAAGGGTTAGGCTCGGCTCGTTAGAACCCGATTTAACCGATGATGCTTTGTTAAAGGAACTTTCTAAAAACGCTAAGTTTTGTCCTCAATTCCATCTGTCGCTTCAGTCGGGTTGCGATGAAACCTTAAAGCGTATGAATAGGCTTTATACCAGTGGGTTTTATAAAGAACTAGTGCAAAAAATTCGTTCAATTTGGAAAAACGCCTCGATTACAACCGATATTATGGTTGGTTTCATAGGTGAGAGTGACGAGGAGTTTGAAAAATCTTTAAAATTTGCTAAGGATATAGAATTTTTAAAGGCTCATATATTCCCTTATAGCGTAAGGGAGGGAACCGCCGCCGCAAATATGAAAGGCAGAGTGGCAGAGGATATAAAATCAAAACGCGCGGGTGTAATGGCAAAGGAATGTGACGCCGTTACGGATAAAATATTAAACTCGCTTATCGGTGATACAAGAACCGTCCTTTTTGAAAGGAGCGAAAACGAATACACCGAGGGATATAGCGAGGATTATATAAGAGTTTTTGTTCCTAAAGACGATTTACTTTGCGGTAAACTAGCAGAGGTTAAAATAGTTAAAATAATGCAAGATGGAGTTCTTGCAAAGGTTATATAAACTAACCGCCCTTAATTCTGTTTAGAATTAGGGCGGTTAACTTTTTTGTGTTCTTAATTAGTCGTTGTCTTTGTCGGAAGAAATAATTTTTCCACTATCAGCGTCGATATCATAGTCGTATTCTACACCATTAGCAGAAAAATCCACCTCGTATTTTTGGGTACCGTTATCATTTTCAAACTCAACCTTAAGACCCGTAACATCGCTTTCGCTTAGGTTTGCATCTTTAAGGGCGGTTTCTTTTGCCTGCTCGGCTGTGATTTTCGCATTATTTGTTGCTGTATCGGTAGTGGATTCAATAGCCGAACCAATATCAGAAACACCATCGCTAACAAAACTCTCGGTAGAAGAAATAGTACTGCTAACTTTATCTTCAATAGAAGACATACCACTGCTTAAATTGTTATCGGTGTTTCGATTACAACCAACAAGGGAAAATAAAACAACCAAAGAACACATTGTTAAAATAATTTTTTTCATTTTTAATTCCTCCCTTAGTATTTTGCTTCAAAAACATCAAAAAATGCGGGAAGAAAAAATTTAAAAAATTGTTATTTTTTTAAATACCTTTATACTTTTTTCTTGTTGCCAAGCCACCGCGAATGTGCCGCTCGCTTTTGTTTATTTCAAGAATTTTTTTAACCTCTTTGTAAAGAAGCGGATCTCTCACCTTTAGCCGTTCGGTAACATCTTTATGTACTGTGGATTTGCTTATTTTAAAAACCTTTGCCGTTGCACGAACGGTGGCGCCCGTTTTTACTATGTACTCGGCTAAATCTACTGCTCTATCCCAATGTTTT
>JAZNIK010000029.1:0-10879 GCA_045577495.1 Acutalibacteraceae bacterium | reverse complement strand
ATTAAAATCCCTCTTTTTATGCGGTTTTTCTATGCTTCTATTATACCATATTTACACTGCTTTTTCATCCTGTTTTTGCAAAAAAATGACCGCTGACTTACCTTTGTCAGCGGTCTGAGCCCTAGGCTATTGCCTAGGGCTTATTTTATCTACAACTATTTCATGCTGTTTTCGTAAGACTCAATCATCTTTTTAACCATTTGTCCGCCGATAGAACCAGCCTGCTTAGAAGTAAGGTCACCATTGTAACCTTGCTTAAGGTTTACACCAACCTCGTTAGCAGCCTCCATCTTAAAACGGTTTAAAGCTTCCTTTGCTTCAGGAACTACGTTCTTTGCCATGATTTTTTCACTCCTTCGCTTAAAAGATTTTTGCGTTTGTGTTAGTATTTTGTGTTATGTTTTTATATTTATAAAAGGTAAAATTTGATAAAACAAAAAGAAAAATTTTAATAAAATTTGTAGAATAGAGCCCTTTAAAAATATAATTGTGTATTGTATTTTATGGGATATTATGTTATATTTAGTAAAAAGTTATTTTTATATATTAGGGTGTTAAAGTATGTTGAATTTAAAAATTAAAAATTTCACTCCAATTCAGGATAATTTCTTGGGTAATGGTGTAGTTTATCATGGATATGCAGGCATGCCTGATGCGAATGGTAGGGTTTATTCTGAAGAGCAATGCGCTCTTGAAGCAAAAAGAGCTGCTGATATGCGCCTAAAATTAGTAAGAACCAAATATGATTGGTGGGCATGGGATGAAAACACCAATACTTGGAATTGGGAAAATGATAAAATGCGTCCGTTTTATCGTTGGCTACAAAGACTAAAAGATGCTAATATTGATGTTTCATTAAACACGGGTTGGAATTCGCCTGGTGATATTCTTTCTAACACTTGGTCTGGTATTAGTCCGTTTACAGTTGAGGGTGATTGGGAAGCTAGTATTAAAAAATTTGGCGATTGGGTGAGTGAAACAGTTCACCAAATTGTTGAATTACGTGGTTTTACTAATGTAAAATATTTAACTCTTTTTACTGAACCTCAACATTTTGATAGTAATGGTGAGCCAATGTGCAAGGAGCATACTCCATATACTTGTTGGTATGATGCCACTCAGGCTGCGCATGATGCACTTGTGCGTGACGGCAGACGCCATTTGGTTAAAATAATGGGACCTAATGAGGGCGCTACCGACACCTCAGATATGCTTAAATGGGTAGCAGAACGTAATCCTGATTTTGTTGATATATATTCCTCACACAATTATCTTTCGGTTGAGCCGGCTCCTTATGAAAACGTAAAAAAAGGTTTAGGCGGAGTTTTCACTACTACCTGTGGTGGACGTATAATGCAACCTGTTGAGCTTGAGGCTAATACAGAATACACCTGTAGTATAAATTTTGATGTTTTAAAAAATCAAAACGATTCAGAAGGTTCTATTGATGGTAGGCTGTTGTTTGGAGTTTTTGAACACTCTGAAACCAACGACCTTTTTGATGATTCAGAGGTTAAATCTCCACGTAGTTGCGTAACGGAAAATAGTTTGTATAATATTGCTGGGGATTTAATTGTCGATGGTGAAAATACATATACCTTTAAATTTAAAACCACCGAACAAACAAAGGGTCTTTTAGGTGTGTTTTTCGATATAAGAAACGATGTAAAAAATAGAGTGTTTTCTTTAACTCTTGTTGATGAGAATGAAAATCATATTGAAAAGAATCCAACATTTTTAAACAACAGTCAAGGTTGGAGAGGCTGCTATGCAGATGGTATTGATTCTCCATATCACGCGTGGATTAATTGGACAAAAACCGGTATGCAATATGTTCCAAAGGGTAAGGGTTTTTGTTTTGATGAGTATAATACTTTATATGACCGCGATAATTCGCGTATTGAACACGGTTCGGATATTGTAACTGCTGCAGTTGCGTTTATGAATTCGGGCGCACAAACGTCACTAATTTGGACAATATTTGACCAAATTTGGCCTAACAGTAATGCTACATCTTGGGATTCCTTCTTTAATGGCGAACATCGGTGTGGAGTTATGCCGACGTTATTTAGATCATTGGTTCCTCATTTATCGTATTATGCGTTTGGTCTGCTAAGCAGATACGTAACAGGTGAAGGAACAAAAGTTTATGAGGGTGACTGTGTTTTAAGAACTGCAACAACAATGTCTGTTTCACCTGATGGTGATATAACAATTGTTGTTGTTAATAATAAGCCCGAAGAAGAAAACTTCACAATTAGTTTTGATAAAGCTTTGGATAACATTAAGTTTAATAGGCACACCTTTAATCCTCAAATATGCATTCCTGATGAAAAAGCAGAAATGATTGGTATCGATAAAATTACAGAACCAATCACAAAAACCTTAACCGATAATATCGCGCCCTTTGGTGTAACTGTTTATACAACTATGAAGGATTAAATTAAATTTTACAAAAAACTTCGCAATTTTATATTGCGAAGTTTTTTGTCTAGTTTTTGTCTTAAAAAAATCAGTTTTTGTCTTGTATATAAATTCACAGATAGTATACTAAAATTAGACAGTTTTTCTTGGAGGAAAAATTATGCAAAATTTAAAGATTTTAAATTCAAAACCTGTGCAGACTGATTTTTGGGGTAATGGAGCAGTTTATCACGGATATGCCGGAATGCCCGATTGTGACGGACGTGTATATTCCAAAGAGTTATGCGAACTTGAGGCTAAGCGTGCGGCAGATATGCGGCT
Organism: Acutalibacteraceae bacterium; assembly: GCA_045577495.1. GTDB lineage: Bacteria > Bacillota > Clostridia > Oscillospirales > Acutalibacteraceae > UMGS1279. The sequence continues at coordinate 8,134 of JAZNIK010000029.1, read as the reverse complement.
TAAAATTGCCAGAACCTTTTATGGTTGGTGGGCTTGGGAGCCCGAAACTAAAACTTGGGACTGGGATAATGATAGAATGCGCCCGTTTTATAACTGGCTTCAAAGAATGAAGGACGCTAATATCACGGTAGCGCTTAATACGGGTTGGTGTTCGCCTGGTGATATTGATGGCACTAGTTGGAACAGAGATTGCCCCTTTAATGTTGAGGGCGATTGGGAACAAAGCAAACAAAATTATGCCGATTGGGTTAGCGAAACAATATACCAACTTATAGAACTTAGAGGTTTTACAAACATAAAGATTTTTGTTATGTTTACCGAACCTAACACGGGATTTAGAAATTATAAGGCCTTCGGTTTATGGCAAGAGGCAGTTTTGGCCGCTCATAACACATTAGTGAGGGATAACAGACGTCATTATATTAAAATGATGGGCTCTAATGAGGGTTCGGGAATTACCTCAGATATGTTAAAATGGCTTTCTGAAAATGATGAAATTAAGGATATAATCGATATATATTCAAGCCATTGTTATCAAACATGTGGCCCTATAGGGAATAAAAATATTATAACCGGTAATGGCGTTGTTCCTATGAAGTTGGCAGGGGGAAGAATTAGTAGAGATGTTAATTTAAAGCAAAATACAGAATATGTATGTAGCGCAGATATTTTATTTGAATCCGATTCACAAGAGAAAATAGGTCATGTTTTAGTTGGTGTCTTTGATTCTAAAGGTGAAATTGATATTTATGATGAAACAAGTGATAAACCATTTGATGCTGCATCTAAAGGCAGCGTTTTGAAAATCGATTCTAATGAAATTTCTTCAGAATATAGGCGTTTTGAATTTAAATTTAATTCAAATGAAATAACCAATGCTAGAATAGGCGTTTTTTATGATATAAAAAGTGCAGGAACTCTTTATTTGGAGCAAATGATTTTAAGCGAAGTGGATAATTGCGAAAACATCATTAAAAATGGTGATTTTTCTGATAGTTACAGCGGTTGGAGGGCAATGTATTGTGGCGGACTGTATGATGCTTATTTTGATTGGTTTGGTTGGTGCGACCACGCTATGCAATACACTCTAAACAAGACAAAGCCATTTTGCTTTGATGAATACAATGTGATTTATGATAGAGATAATTCAAGAGTAAGTCACGGTGCGGAAATTGTAACTGCAGCTATTGCTTTTATGAATTGTGGCGCACAATCCTCATTGCTTCGGACGGCTTTTGACCAACTATGGCCTAACAAACATACTACAAACAACGATTCATTCGTAGATGGTGACCACAGATGCGGCATGATGCCGTTATTAACACGTACAAAGGTACCTCATTTGTCATATTATGCTTTTTCGCTTTTGAGCAGATATGTAACAGGCGAGGGGACGAAAGTATACAAGGGAATAGGTAAGAATAGTGTTCATTCTACACTGTCAGTTTCTCCAAAAGGAGATATAACTATTGTTGTGGTTAATAATAAGGATAAAAACGATGAGTTTACCATTGATTTTGAACTGCCGCTAAATGTTAAGTTATTCCGTCATAGCTTTAATCCTGAAACTTGCGTGCCGGATGAAAAAGCCGAGATTATAGGTGTTGATGAGATATTAGAGGTTAATAATTCGCTCATAGATAATATTTCGGCATTTGGTGTAACTGTTTATACAACCATGAAGGATTAAAAAAATAGGATTTGAAGATTATCTTCAAATCCTATTTTTGTTCATAGTTAATTCGCTTATGAAGGTTGAGCCTAAAATTTTAACTGCGCCAATTATTTCATTTAAATTCATACTTTCTTTTAAAATTCCGATAACATAAAGTCTTATTATTTTCAATATAAATAATTAGAGGCTCTGTTTAAAAATTGTATATAACAACTTTTTTTGCCTAACTTAAAGAAAATTCAAAAAAACACTTGATTTTATATATATGGTTGTGTATAATATTCAAGGTTGATTTAACCATCATATGCCGGTGTGATGGATTTGGCAGACGTGGTGGACTCAAAATCCACCGGTGGCGACACCGTGCCGGTTCGAGTCCGGCCACCGGCACCAAAAATCCCGTTCTCGTAAGAGAGCGGGATTTTACTTTTTTTGTATTTTAAAACAATTCGAAATTTTTTGAGAGAAAAGGGAGCTTTTTTTATAGAATAGTGTATTGTTGTATTTTTTAATCGATGTTATAATAAAAACTATATAAAATATAATTTTAGAGGTGCTTGTTTTGAAAAACCCACTTATTACTATGTCGGCGATTACGGGTAAGCCAACAAAAGATGATATTTTTTCTTATTTAACTGGGCTTAAAGAAAATGGAATTGAGCAGGTTATGTTATATCCCCGTTCCGGTTGTGAGTTGGAATATTTATCGGATGAATGGTTTGAAGCTATATCAAATTTTTTGCAATTGTCAAAAAGTTTAAATATAGATGTTTGGTTGTATGATGAATTTAATTGGCCGTCTGGCGATGCAGGAGGATTAGTAACAAAGATTCCAGAGTATCGTTTGCAGGCCATTACTGTTAAGGGTGACAATATTGGTCAAACAACCTGTAAAACCTTATATAATTCTGAGATTTTTGGCGAAAAATATTTCCCAAATTTATTATTGGAGGATGCAACAGATTATTTTATAAATAGTACTCACGAAAAATACTATGAAAAATTTTCTGATTATTTCGGCAGTGTAATTAAGGGCTTTTTTACAGATGAACCATCAATTTCCTATTGTACTAACGAATCTAGCCTTCCATACTATGAGGGTATGAGAGAGGATTATTTTAATAAATTTGGTACTGATTTTGATTTAGATATGAGAAATAATTTATATGATTTTTGTGGTAACTCATATAAATTGCTTTGCGAAAAGTTTCAAAACTCGTATCTTAAAAAATTAAGAAAATGGTGTGATAACCACCATATTCTGTTAACCGGACATGTCGCTTTTGAGGATGCCCCATTTGGTGCAACAAAAAGTAACTGCAATATATTTAGGGTGTTAAAATCGCTATCTTTGCCTGGCATAGATGAATTATGGACTGATTTTAAAAATCCGGAACTTTTATCTCTGTTTGGTGTTGGAGAATATATAAGCGGCGATTTTGGTGCTATGATAGAGTTGTTTGCTCTTGGTCCGTGCGATATGACCTTTGATAAGAAAAAAGCAATGCTTTATATTTGTTCTTGTTTTAAAATTAACCGATATTTTTTGGCAGTAAGTCAAATGGATTTGAGGGGCAATTTTAAGATTACCGATTATTTTAATCCTTATACCGTCGACCAACCGGATTTTGATGGGATGAAAATACTTGCTACTGTTGCCGAAAGTGCGGCAAAATATGCAAATAAGGACTACGTAGCAGATATTTATATCCATTATCCAACAGATATATGCGCAAAATACATTACCGAGAATATGGATATGGTGCCTTTTACAAAGCTTATCAATAATCTTTCGTTTAATGGTATTCAGTGGAAATATATTGATACACTAGATGAGGCAAATAGTATACCTGTAATTGATTTTAAAGATGATTTGTCATATGTGTTTGGGGATATTGTTACAAGGGATGTTCAGGTAATTTGCGACTCTATAAATCCTTCGGTTTCCATTAAAGATATGTCTAAAAATAATGTTGAAGGAATTTTTGCAAGGCAGTTTACCGATGGCACCGTTGTTGCAATAAATCTTTTTGCCCATCCCGGCGAGTATTATATTAACGACAAGCCGGTTTGCTTTGAAGAATATGGCGTGTATATAAGCGATGAGTATATTCATCGGCAACATACTAAACATCAAGAACTCAACGTTAAATTTGATTTAAATTATCTCAACGATAATATAATTCGTGCAATGCAAATAAATGATGAAAATACTGCATATGTATATACAGCAGAAGCGATTGATGTTAGATTTGCTGTAAGAAAGGATTGTGAGTTTTTAATAAATAAAACAAAGCCCGAATTCATTAAAGAAAAAGGAGATTTACCTAAAGGTCTGCATAAACATTACAATCTCACCGAAACGCTAAAACTAAAAAATGGCAAAAACACGTTGAACTTTAATGACGACATAAAATACATGCCTAGTGTTTTTGTTATGGGGGATTTTGAGGCAGAAGCTATTTCAGGCAAAATATGTGAAATAAATTTAAAGGATAGAAAGAAAAAATATATGATTGGTGAAAAGTTTTGTGATTTTGGGGCAGTAGAATTTATAACAAAAATATTTATTCCTGAAAACGCAAATTCCATTAACATTGAGGGAACAAAACTTTATTCGTCAATTATAATAAATAATAAATCTTTGGGGGTTAGGCTGTTTTCCCCATATGCTTTTGAGATACCTGATGAGTTTAAAGGTAAAACAGTTGAATTGAAAATTTTACAAAAATCAACCATAGCACCTATATATGCAGATGTTGATTATTTTGATAAACATTCACAAAAGGTTGGATGGAAGGGCACTCCATCTCCGAATAAAACCTTTTTTGGATTTGATAAAATATGCTTTGTTTTTTAAGAAAAATTATACACTTTGTGTATTGACTTTGCATATGTAAGAGTGTATAATGTCGGTCGAATGAATTTTAATTGTTTTAGTAAATTTCGAAAGAAGATGACCTAGTTGAGCACACTTTTATCAGTATCAATAGCATTGTTAGCAGGTCTTTTAATGACTCGCGCCTTTAAGCCATTAAAACTGCCGTCTGTTACCGCGTTTCTAATTGCGGGCGTACTTATTGGCCCATATTGCCTTGGTGCATTAGGAATTTATGGCTTGGGCTTTAATTCAATGCAGGCTGTTACAGGCTTGTCATTGGTTTCGGAGGTTGCACTCGGCTTTATCGCTTTTTCTATCGGAAATGAGTTCCGTTTAAGCGACCTTAAAAAAACAGGCAAACAGGCATTAGTAATTGGTATTGTTCAAGCGATTTGTGCTACTATACTTGTTGATATTTCATTATATGTTGTTCATTTAATGATGCCCGATAAGTTTACTATTTCACAGGTTTTAACATTAGGCGCAATTGCTACCGCAACTGCACCTGCCGCCACCTTAATGGTTGTTAGGCAGTATAAGGCAAAAGGACCATTAACTAAACTTCTATTACCGATTGTTGCACTAGATGATGCGGTTGGTTTGGTTGTGTTTGCCGTTTCTTTTGGTATTGCTAAAACTATTATAAGCGGTGATTTTGATTTAATATCTATAATTCTTAATCCCATTGTTGAAATCGTATGCTCTTTGATTTTGGGTGGAATAATGGGATATATTCTAACACTTCTTGAAAAGCTATTTAACTCTAACACTAACCGCCTTAATATGACAATAGCATTTGTTTTTTTAACGGCGTCACTTTCAATGATTGAGTTTCATCTAGGCAGCATACACATTCAATTTTCTTCGCTTTTGGTTTGTATGATGCTTGGTACTGTATTCTGCAACACCTGTCCGCTTTCGCACGATTTAATGGCGGCTTCTGACCGTTGGACCTCACCTCTTTTTGCATTGTTTTTTGTTATAAGCGGCGCCGAGCTTGAGCTAGGTGTGTTTGCCGATACTGCTATTATTGTTATTGGTGTTGTTTATATAATTTTCCGTTGTATTGGAAAATATATTGGTACTTATTTTAGCGCAAAAGCTACAAACTGTTCTGATAAAATTTGTAAATATCTTGGTATAACACTTTTTCCACAAGCGGGTGTTGCACTTGGCATGTGCGCTACTGCCATGCAACTTGGTCAACAAGGTAATCTAATTAGAAATATCACATTATTTGCGGTTTTAATTTATGAGTTATTTGGTCCTATTTTAACACGTCAGGCACTTAAAGCTGCGGGTGAAATTCATCCTATTCCAGATCACGTTATAACTCGCAGACAAACTAAACTTGAATCTGCAAAGAGTGATAAGTATCAAGACTGATTACTTGTTGATTTTCACAAAATAGTTCAATTTTGCATAGTATATGACAGGGGTATTTCGGCGATAAACCGCGGTTTATTCTTTGACTACCGAGTCGCCCCATAATATATACGGCGCGTAGCAAAAGCTACGCGCTTTGCTTATAAGTTGAATTATTTTAAAAAATATGATATAATAATTTTGAGGTGACCTTTATGAATATTTGGCATGATATTTCTCCCAAGCGTATATCGCCTGAGGATTTTGTTGCCTGTATTGAAATTTCTTCCGGTAAACGCACTAAGTATGAATTAGATAAAGAAACAGGTATGTTAATGCTTGATAGGGTGTTATATACTTCAACCCACTATCCTGCAAACTATGGCTTTATTCCGCGTACCTATGCCGACGATGGTGACCCGCTGGATGTTTTGGTTTTGTGCCGTGAGGATATTGAGCCACTAACATTGGTTAGATGTTATCCAATCGGGGTTATTAAACTTGAGGACAATCACGATGCGGATGAAAAAATCATAGCAATTCCTTTTAGGGACCCATCTATGAACGAATACAAGGATATATTAGATTTGCCTAAGCATACCTTTGATGAAATTTCACATTTTTTTGAGGTGTATAAGCATTTAGAACATATCGAAACTTCCGTTATTGAGATTTTGGGCCAAGCAGAGGCTGTTTCGGTAATTAACACTTGTATGGAAAATTATAATAAAAAGTTTGCAAAATAGCAAAAAGGTTTAGTTTGTGCATAAACAAACTAAACCTTTTTTATTTAAATAAGAATTGGTTGCAACTGTTTGCCCTCTAATGCGGCTTTTGCGGCTGGAATTATTTTTTCAAAATCACAAATCATTGATGTAGATTTTTTTATTGGGTCATCTTGACCAAAGGGCACAAAGTAGACGTTTTTTGTATTTAAAAGCCTACCGATGCTCTCAGCAGAGCCACTTAAAGCATCATTTGTCGCCATAGCAATTAAAACAGGTCGATTATTTCTTAAGTGCGCCTTGGCGGACATAGTTACCGAGGTATCTGTGATACCCTTTGATATTTTGCTGATTGTGTTTCCGGTGCAAGGGGCTATGATAAGTATATCTAAAAGCGCTTTGGGTCCAATAGGCTCGGTTTCATCAATTGTTTTCAAAACCTTGTTGCCTGTTAATTCTTCAATACGCTTAACTCGTTGCTGGGCGCTACCAAATCTTGTATCAGTGTTATAAGTGATGGGGGACATTATAGGTATAACCTTAGCGCCGGTTTTTAATATACGTTCAATTTGAATAATGGCTTTATCAACGGTACAAAAAGAACCGCATAAAGCAAATCCAACGGTCATTCCTGTCATAAAAATCTCCTTTCTTTTTTATTTTAAAGTAGTGTGTTAAAAATCGCATCTTCGATATATTCTGCTGAGGATTTTGGAGAAAATTTTCCGGGTAATGAGAGTGCTTGAATATATTTTAAACCTAACTTTTCGGCGGTATCAAAATCCAACCCACCGGGTTTTGATGCTAGGTCTATTATCAAACTGTTTTTATTGATTAACTCTAGTCTATTTTTATCCAAAATTAAATTAGGCACAGTGTTAACAATTATGCCGTTTTCAGATAGTTTTTCGTTTAAAGAGTCAAAACCAATAGCGTTCATTCCTTCTAAATATGCGGTTGTTTTGGCAAGTTCTTTTCGTGCGCATATCGTTACATTAGCATGTAATTGGGCAAGATATTGCGCAAGTATACGGGCAATTCTGCCATAACCTAAAACTAAAATTTTGCTACCGAAAACTGTGCTACTTGTGTTGTTGATAATAATCGACAAAGCGGCTTCGGCAGTTGCCATTGCGTTTTTTAATGTCATTACTTCGTCAGATAATAGATTTATGGTGCATTTTGTTTTTAAAGCAGTAAAAATATTGTTTTCGCCGCCAATAAACAGAACCGCATCAGATGAAACCTGCTCAATAATTTCTTCAAGGCGGATTTTTTCTTTATAATTCGGCGCAAATAAATGTGTTTGGTCTTGTGAGGTAGGAATAGGGAAAATCACAATTTTTGCGTTCGAAACCTTTTTAAGTTGTGTTTGTTTATTTAGATAAGTGTTGTTGAAAATAATTTCGACATCATACCCTTTTTGTTTTAGTGATGCATATAGTAATAGTTGCCTTTGGTCGCCGCCGATTATTATAAATTTATCTT
>JAZNIK010000028.1:0-69230 GCA_045577495.1 Acutalibacteraceae bacterium | reverse complement strand
TGATGTAATGTGTGGAAATAGCTTTATGCCTCTTCCTTCATCTTTGCAAAGCATTCGCTGCAATAAACCGGACGGTCATCACGTGGAGCGAATGGAACCTTTGCTACACCGCCACAAGCGGCGCAGGTAGCCTCGTGCATTTCTCTGGGAGCTCTGTTAGCGTTTTTACGTGCATCGCGGCAAGCTTTACAACGCTGTGGCTCATTTACAAAGCCTTTAGACTCAAAAAATTCTTGCTCACCAGCGGTGAACACAAATTCTGCTCCGCAGTCTTTGCATACGAGTGTCTTGTCTTCAAACATGTTTTGTACCTCACTTGAAATGGTTTTTGCCCCGGCCGGAGTCGCACCGACATCTTTGAAATCAACGCTCTACTAAATTAAGCTACTCGGGCATATATAATAAGCATTAGCGAAGCTTACGCCTAATTCGCTGCAATGCATTATCAACGGATTTTTTATCTAGACCTAATTTTAAGGCGATTTCTTTATAATTCAAACCTGAAATATAGTTATATAAAACCTCACGCTCTGTGAAGGAAAGTTCACTTAAAATGCGAGATTTAAAACGCAAAAAATCCTCTTTGGCTATATAATCAGACTCTGGATTGTTAGGCGAAGGTAAATCGAAATAAGTGGCATCGGTATAAATCACAGAATCTTCCGGCATTGATTTTTTTCGATTTGACTTACGAAGCAAAGCAACCAACATACGACGCATACAGGTATAGCAAAAAGTAGAAAAGGAAGAAGATTTAAAATCATAGACATTAATTGCAGTATAGAAGCCTATTGTTGCCTCTTGTAACAAATCCTCTAAATCATACCCTAAACCTTGAAATGAATATGTCATTGTACGCATTTTTGGAAGATATCTATCATATAATTGTTCAAATGCGGTATCATCAGACAAGCGTATTAGTTTAACTAATTCTTCATCAGTTAAATTTTCTTGAGTTTTTTCTGAAAAAACATTCATTTTGATACCTACGCATTATAAGACAGTTTAAATTTAATATAATAATACTACATTTTTTCAATAATGTCAAGCAAAATATTGAAAATTGCACAAAAAACTTATTTTTTATTCAATTGACATTATCTGTAAAATGATGTATTATAAATATAGAATTTTTAGGAGGTAAAACTATGATAAACTCAGCATACGAAAGATGGTTAAATCGTGCCACTGATGACCCTGAATTAATTTTAGAACTTGAACAGATTAAAGGAAATGATAATGAAATCAGTGACCGTTTTTATAAAAGCTTAGAATTTGGTACCGCAGGTCTTCGTGGTGTTATAGGTGCCGGTACAAACCGTATGAATATTTACACAGTTGGTGCCGCTACTCAAGGTATTGCAGAATATGTTAATTCCATTACTAATAACGGCAAGGTTGCTATTGCGTATGATAGCAGAATTAAATCTGACCTATTTGCAAAGCATGCCGCATCGATTTTTGCCGCAAATGGTGTTACTGTTTATCTCTATCCCGAGCTCGCCCCTACTCCTATGCTTTCTTTTGCTGTTAGATATTTAAAGTGCGATGCAGGTGCTGTAATTACCGCAAGTCATAATCCATCAAAATATAACGGATACAAGGCCTATGGTCCTGATGGTTGTCAACTTGGATTAGAGGCTAGCGAATATGTTTTGTCAATTATTCAAAAGGTTGATATTTTTGACGATATTAAAACCTGTGACTTTGATGAAGCGGTTAAAAATGGCAAAATCAAACTTATTGGCGATGATGTTATTAACGCATATCTAGATGCCGTTGAGGAACAATCTGTTGCTGATAGCAGTTACAATTTTAAAGATTTAAAGGTTATTTATACTCCTCTGCACGGTGCAGGTAATAAGCCTGTTAGAGCAATTTTGGATAGAATCGGTGTTAAGAATATTACCGTCGTTAAGGAACAAGAACTCCCCGACGGCAACTTCCCTACCGCACCCTATCCCAACCCCGAAATTCGCCAAGCGTTTGAGTGCGCCTTAAACCTTGCTAGTGAGGTTAAGCCCGACCTTCTTTTAGCAACCGACCCAGATAGTGACCGCGTTGGTATCGCCGTTCTTCACGATGGCGAATTTAAGCTTATGAGCGGTAATGATGTTGGCGCTTTGCTTTTAAACTATCTTTTGGTTAGAAAAACCGAGCTTGGAACTCTACCCAAATACCCCGTTGCCGTTAAAACAATAGTTTCAACAAATCTTGCTAATGTTATTGCAAAAGATTTTAACTGTGATTTAAAAGAAGTTTTAACAGGCTTTAAATTTATTGGTGAGCAAGTTCTTTTACTGGAACAAAAAGGCGAAGAAAAGCGCTTTATCTTTGGCTTTGAAGAAAGCTACGGTTATGTTGCAGGTAGCTATGTTCGCGATAAGGATGCCGTTGTTGCATCAATGCTTATATGCGAAATGTGCTGTTATTATAAAAATAAAGGTCTTACCTTAATCGAAGCACTTGATTCGCTATACAAAAAATATGGTTACTATTATAGCTGTCAAAAGAGCTTTACCTGTGAGGGTCAAGATGGTATGGCAAAAATGGCAAAATCAATGTCCGACTTGCGTACTACACCACCTACCGAAATAGCTGACTCAAAAACTATCGCAATCCTTGATTATAGCACATCTGTTGAAACTAATGTTCAAACGGGTGAAACCAGCGAAATCAAGTTGCCTAAATCCAATGTTCTTTGTTACAGATTGGAAAACGGCGCTCAGGCAATTGTTCGCCCATCCGGTACTGAACCAAAAATCAAGGTTTATATTTCAACCGTTGGCGATACATTAGATACCGCTACTGCCCTATCTAATGAAATTCAATTAGATATGGAAAAATATTTAAATTTATAAAAATCAAAGCACCGCAAAAGCGGTGCTTATTTTTTAACCCATATTCAAGATTTTAATTTTAGGTTTATTGATTACAGGAGGATTATAAAGAAGGGTGTATTCTGAGGAAGCCTCTCCTGCATCTAAAATAATTTTAAATGTGGTTGCATCGTTAACACGAGGTAATTTATAGCGTAGAGTTGGTCCCTCAAAATTAGTGTTAGCGGCAAGCTCTGGGATTTTACAATCCATTATATGAACAGGTTTTTCATCTCCAACCTGAACACTAACCTTAACAATTTGCTCTTCAACTTTATTTATACCATCATTAAGCATAAACAAATCAAAATCAAGCAGTTCTCCTGCGTTATATTTAAGTTTTCTAAACCTTGCAGATGCTAAAAGACTTCTACAAGCCTTTTTAATCTCGTAATAAGCAGGTTTAACGCTATTTGGATAACTAATTATACTATTGTTTGCGATACAAGGCCAAGGCTCGTTCAAGCACCAATTAAGTGCCATTGAGCAGTAAGGTTTTTGCCTTCTTGCCTCTTCATAAATAAAACGATATCCAACACCTTGCAAATACTGGCTATTGTTTACAAGTTCCTCAAGCGACTCGCTTTCGCCAAAGTATTTTTCAATATCACAAACACATGCCCAAGCCTTTTGACTCCATGCACCAAAAGCGTGATGTGCCACCGTAATTTCATTTGGAGAAAGAGGAAATAAATTCTTGGTGTCGGTAATAAGTGATAAACATTCAAGATTTGAAATTGCAGGGCAACCAAATTCAGTATATGCGGTGTTATGCGACTCTTGAAGTGCTTGAATTACTTCGCGACCATCTTGATAAATGAATGTATAACTTCCATGCCCCATTCCCATAAGCGGAGAAGTTGGCATAAATGGAATGTTAGGAGTAGCGTTTAGGGTTAAACTATTTAAAAGTCTAAGAGGAAGCGATTGGTCTGTCATACCTGACCAACTATTAAAAAGCTCATTACCACCGCACCAAATTGCAAGACAGGCATGTGATGAAACCTTTTCAATTATATCTAACGCCTCGCGATTTAACAAATCCATATAATGCTTAGTTGCAATGTAGTTGTTACAACCTAAAGGGAACTCTTGCCAAACCATAATGCCAAGTTCATCACAGATGTCAAAAAATTCATTCTTATTTATAATTGCGCCACCCCAACTACGAATAAGGTTCATATTAGCATCTTTTATTAAGGAAAGTTGCTCATAATACCTATTATAATTGAGCTTTGAATAAAAAATTTCAGGCGCTACCCAGTTTGAACCTTTACCAAATATTTTAACTCCATTTAAGCACAGAGTGATTGGTGGACAACTACGCGATTTTGGAAACTCAGGCAACTCCCAAGTTCCTTCGTTCATTTCAAGCGTTACTGTTTTAAAGCCTATTTTACCCTTAAAGGTTTCGGTAACACCTAAATTTGATACTTCTAACTCCCAAGAATACAAATTTGGGTCGCCGTATCCGTTACACCACCAAAGCTTTGGATTGTTAATTTCAAAAGTATCAAAAGAATTTTTGCTATTAAATATCTCATCACCATTTGGTGCGAACATTTTCCAGCCTATGATATTATCAACATTAACATTAAATGTAACGTTTGCCTTATCGCGATTTTCGGTAATGGTATAATTAACTATAGGTTTGATAGGTTCATTATGTTCGGATAATTCTATGTATGCATCCTTCCAAATACCTAGAGGAATTAAACGAGGATGAAAATCCCAACCATAGCTTACACCAGGCTTACAGGATTGTTTTTGTTCATCTCTTGAATTTGGATTAACCTCACCGACTGTGCTTTTGGGAACAGGATGCACCAAAACCTCCAAAGAGATTTTTTGACCTATATATTCTGTTAAATCAACAATGTTTTTTCTATACATTCCCTCATAAGAAAGAAGCTTTTTAGAATTAACAAATACATCATACTTATAGTCTATTCCCTCTGCTATAAATCTTAAATATGGAGAATTAACCGAAGTTGCATCATATTCTGCAGAATAAACCCAATATTTATCCTCCATCCAACGATATTCTTCATAACCTTTTTCAAAATTATAATCCGGCAAATTATATGCCTTTGCATAATCTAATTGAACAGCTCCCGGAACGGTGGCTGAAAAGGTTTCCAGTGGTCTTGAATCTGCGTTATCACAATATCCCAAACACCAAGACAATGTTGATTTCATAAAATCACCTACAAACATATATATTCGTTTCATTATATAATTTACAATTTTTATTGTCAATACATTATCTTCTTAAAAATTAGCAAAAATTTACTTATTTTTATGAAATCCTGGTGAAGATGGCTTTGCAATATTATCCATACAAATTGCCCTTTTTACCGAATCATTACCATACTTTTTTCTAATACTTCTCATATTTTTTTCTAACTGTTCTAAAGTAGTGTTTTCTTCCTCATCAAAGAGGCTTAATTGGTTTAAGGTAGAATTTGGTTCGATAAGGTTAATTGCCGCTATACCAACTGCGCGCAGCGGTTTTTCTAAGCAATTATTTTTCTTAAAAACCTCAATAGCCTCATTAGCAATAGTAAAGGATAAGTCTGTAGGTTGTTTAAACTTTGTTCTATACTCTTTAGTGTGAAAATCAAAGGTTGTTGTTTTAACCACAATACCTTTTGCTAAAAGGCGCTCTTTTTTAAGTTTATCCGAAATACTTTCAGCAAATTCTAAAAAAGCTGCAAATACTTCTTCTAAGGTTGTTAAATCACGCTCTGCTGTTGCTGAATGGCTAATGCTCTTTGGTTTTTCGTGTAAATAATAAGGTTTTACCTTAGAATTTTCCTCCCCTAAGGCGACTTTTTTAAGCATTACTCCGTTTTTGCCAATACGGTTTTTAAGGGCATTTACATCAGCTTTTGCTAAATCTCCAATAGTAAAAATACCCATAGAACGCAGATTGTTTGCCGTAGCCTTGCCAACCATTAAAAGTTCTCTGCAATCAAGTGGCCAAACTTTATTTTGTAAAACTTCAGGGGTTATAACTGTAACCGCATCGGGTTTTTTCATATCAGAGCCGAGCTTTGCAAGAGTTTTTGTAAAACTAACGCCAACAGATATTGTAAGCCCTAATTCCCTTTTTATATTTTCACGCATATCGTTTGCTATCTGCTCGCCTTTTTTAAAATCAACCATTGGATTTGTTATCTCAACCCAACATTCATCAATACCAAAAGGCTCAACCAAATCGGAATATCTTAAATAAATTTGTTGCACCTTTTTAGAAAGAGTTTCATATAAATTATAATCCGGCTTAAGCAAAACAAGATTAGCGCACTTTCGTTTTGCCTCCCAAATTGTTTCGGCAGTTTTAACACCATAGTTTTTAGCTATGGTGTTTTTTGCTAAAATTATACCGTGACGTTTTTCGGCATCGCCGCATACCGCAACCGGTAGGTTTTTAAGTGTTGGATTTTTTGAGAGTGTTGCAGATGCGAAAAAATTATTTAAATCACAATGAAGTATTATTCTTTGCATTTTTACGCCTCCAAAACATTCGAACACTTGTTCTGTTTATATTATAACACACTATTTTTAATACTGCAATATGTAAAATAAAGTTAAATAACAAATACGATTTAATTTGTGGACAATTCTTGAAAAAAAGCAGACAATTCTTGAAAAAAAGCAGACAATTTTAAGCAATATGCTTATAACCGTTTGACTTAATATGATGAAAAATTTATAATAAAAACAATATATATATATTGTTGCTAGGTGGTAAGCAAAAAAATGAATGCAAAAAAATTATTAAAAACCTTAACTGTTGAAGAAAAACTAGGTCAACTTGTTCAAACATATGGTAAATTTATTATTAGAAAAGACCCTGAAACCAATATTTTTGAAGAAGATGAACTAAATATGACTGATAATGAACGCGCTATTGTTGGCAGTGTGCTTAATAATGCGCGCGTTTCAAATGTTACACATGTTTTAAAAGAATACCTCTCAGATGAAATTGGTGGCAAGGTTCCGTTAATTGCAATGCACGATGTAATCCACGGTTGTGATACATTGTTCCCAATCGCGTTAGGTCTTGCTTGTTCATTTGATGATGAATTGGTTCGCGAAAGTTCATACATTGCGGGTAAAGAGGCAGCCGACCGCGATATACACGTTACCTTTGCTCCAATGGTTGATTTGTTGCAAGATGCACGCTGGGGCAGAGTTATGGAATCTTACGGCGAAGATGTTTTAATAAACTCGCTTATGGGTAAAGCAACTGTTGAGGGATTTCATAAAGCAGGTGTTATGTGTTGTGCAAAACACTTTGCAGGATATGGCTTTGTAGAATCAGGTCGCGAATACAACCATACGCGCCTTAATGACAGATTTTTTAAAGAACGAGTTTTACCTCCTTATAAAGCTGTTGTTGATGCTGGAGTAGATATGATGATGACCTCCTACAGTTCTGTCAATGATATTCCATCCACAATAGATAAAGATTTAATTAAAGGTACTCTCCGTAAAGAAATGGGCTTTAAGGGTGTGGTAATTTCTGATTCCAACGCCATTTGGGAGACGGTTGGTCATGGTGTTGCAAAGGATGGAAAAGAGGCTGCGCTTTTGGCTTTTAACGCAGGTGTTGATATGGATATGTCATCGCACTGCTACATAAAATATTTAAAAGAGCTTTATGACGAAGGTAAAATTAAAGAAAAAGATATTGATGAAGCATGTCTTAGAGTTTTATCCTTAAAAGAATCCAAAGGCTTATTTGAATCGCCATATAACCAAGATTCAAAGAAACCAACCGATTTTACACTAGATGCAAATCACATAGCATATGCTAAAAAATGCGCTGAGAAATCTGCAGTTTTGCTTAAAAACGAAAATGTTTTACCCATTTCAAAAGCAACTAAAAAAATCGCTTTAATCGGTCCATTTGCAGATACAGAAGAAATTATTGGTAGTTGGAGTTGCTTTGGCGATAAGCAATACGGCAAAAGCACAATCTCAACAATTAAAAGCGGAATTGAAAAACAATTTAGTAACTCTAAAATCACACACATACCTGCTTGCAGTTTTGAACTTGATGACAATACTACTAATTTTTCTAAAGCTGTTAGAGCAGCAAAGTCAGCAGACGCGGTTGTTCTTTGCATTGGTGAGCATATGAAATACAGTGGCGAAGCAACCTGCCGCGCAGATATAACAATACCAAAAGCCCAAATAGAACTTGCAAAAGCGGTATGCAAAGCAAATAAAAATACCGCTGTTGTACTCTTCTGTGGCAGACCTCTTGCAATTCCCGAGCTTGATGAGATTGCACCTGCAATTCTTTGTATGTGGCAACCGGGTACCGCAGGCGGCGATGCGGCTGCATCGCTTATATGTGGTGATTCGGTTCCTGAAGGAAGACTCACAATGTCTTGGCCTTATTCTGTTGGTCAATGCCCTATTTACTACACAAACACAAGAACGGGCAGATATTGCAAAACTCCTGAGCAGGAAAAAATCCGTTCAATGACCTCAAATTATATTGATGAATATACATATCCCTTGTATCCTTTTGGTTATGGACTTTCGTATACAAAGTTTGAGTATTCTAACGCGACCCTTTCCTGTAACACAATAACAAAAGATAAACCAATAACTCTTAGTGTAACCATTAAAAATAGCGGTGATTTTAAATCAAGCGAGGTAGTGCAACTTTATATCAGGGATTTAGTAGGAAGTGTTGTGCGGCCTATGGGCGAACTCAAAGCATTTAAAAAGGTTAAACTATCACCGGGTGAAGAAACTGTTGTTACTTTTGAAATAACCGAAGAAATGCTAAAATTCTGGCGCAAGGATATGACCTTTGGCTCAGAAAAAGGTGATTTTGAGGCAATGGTAGGTACAAATTGCAGAAATACAACTAATCTTGAATTTACCTTAATTTAATTTCAAAAAAGAAAGCAAGCAGTAGTTTTTTCTATTGCTTGCTTTTTAATATATAAATGTGTTATACTTAGCAAAAAGCAAAGGAAAATTAGTTTTTATGACAACAAGAGATAAAAAAGACAAACTTCTTAATATAATTGCCTTGTTTGAGGCGGAATATCCCGATGCTAAATGCTCTCTTGAGGCAAACACGCCTTTTCAATTACTTGTTGCAACTCGTTTATCAGCACAGTGCACCGATGCCAGAGTAAATTTAATTACCCCTGCCCTATTCAACGAGCTACCCACACCAAAGGATTTTGCAAACGCACCTCTTGAAAAGGTTGAAAAACTTATAAAAACATGTGGTCTTTATCACACAAAGGCTAAGGACCTAATAGCGCTTGGCAAGGTGCTTGAGGCGGAATATAACGGTGAGGTGCCCGATAGCATGGAAGCCCTTATATCACTACCGGGTATTGGCAGAAAAACCGCCAACCTTATTTTAGGTGACGTTTATGGTAAACCTGCAGTAGTTACAGATACACATTTTATAAGACTGTGCAACAGAATGGGGTTTGTTAAAACTAAGGAGCCTCGTAAGGTTGAGGATGCTATGCGTAAACTCTTGCCACCCGAAAAATCAAGTGATTTTTGCCACAGAGCCGTTTTACACGGCAGAGCAACTTGTACCGCACGTTCCCCTAAATGTTATAACTGCTGTATTAAAGATATTTGTGATAAAAGAATATAATTTTAAAACGGAAGAAGCAAAACTTCTTCCGTTTTTACATTGCTAGAAACTTTATTTATTTTTAAAACGATTTAAAAAATTATCAAGTCTGTCGCCAAGAGATAAACTCTTTTTAATTTTTTTACTAACCATATTCATAAGCGCAGGTAAATGATTAAACTGACCTGTTGAATCGTCAACCATATATGTCCAAGTACCCGTTGATTTTGATAAATTAAAGTTTTCTAGGTCGATTTTACCATTAACAACAGTGCAGGTTTGCATTTTATTTAAAACGTCAAAGCATATATCCTGATTCATTTCTTGAAAAGAATCAATTGCGGCTCGATTGAATTCATCAAATGGATTTTTACCACCAACGATTGTTAAATGAATACCACTTTTAACTTCTTCCATTGCCTCTAAATAATTTGAAAAGTGCTGATTGATATAATGAAGAAGTAGCAGAGTTTCTGCACGATTTATCTCATCATCGCCAACCTGTTTTTGAAGTTCTAAATAACCATCAAAATCGTTTTTTCTTAAAATTTCGGGTGTTTTTTCACCATTTAAAAGTTGCGAACGATATTTGCTCATAACTCGGCGTTGACGCTCAATAATATATGAGTATTTTTTAAGGGTATAACGTGCTTCAGCCTCATTACCCTCTAAGGTTTGTTGTGCCGTTCTAACCATTGCAAATTTTTCTTTCTCGGTTAGAGGTTTAACGCCCTCCTCTTGCTCAAAAAATGCAGAAATGGTTTCATCCTCAAGACTGATAAAAAATCTGCTTTCTCCCGGGTCACCCTGTCTACCGGCTCTACCCTTTAACTGATTATCAATTCTACGGCTACGATTTATGGTGGTGCTTATAACATATAGACCGCCACGCTCAGCAACAAACTGCTTATCCGCCTCATCCTTGCCGCCAAGTTTAATATCAACGCCTCTACCCGCCATATTGGTTGAAACAGTAACAGAATAAGGCTTACCCGCATCGGCGATTATTTCTGCTTCTTTTTGGTCGTTTTTGGCATTTAGAACCTGATGCTTTATACCCAACTCGCTAAGTTTGGCAGAAAGTTTTTCCGACTCCATAACACTAGCGGTGCCAATTAAAACAGGTTGTCCTACTTTATTTGCCTTAACAATCTCAGTTAAAACTGCCTCATCGCGCTCTTTGTCGGTTAAAAAGACAATATCCTTATGGTCGTTTCTAATGCAAGGTGTATGAGGCTCCATAACAATAGTCCTAAGCTCGTATGTGGTTTCGAGCTCATTAGCAGAGGTTGCCGCAGTACCCGTCATACCGCAGATTGTTTTATACTGCTCCATAAAAGCGCCGATTGTCATAGAGCAATAAATCTGCGTGTTAATATTATCGGTAATTCCCTCTTTTGCCTCAACAAAACGATGCAAAGTGTTTGGGAATTTTCTGTTTGAGGCTATTCTGCCGGTTGCCTCATCAATAACCGCGATTTTACCTTCACGAACAATATAATCAGTATCCTTTTTAAGCAAATGAACGGCTTGTAAGGCGGTATTTACGCCCGAAAGCAAGGATACATTTTGATTATCATAAAGATTATCAATTTCAAACTGATTTTCAATCTTTTTTATTCCGTTATCATTGAGCCAAATTTGATTATTCTGCTCATCAATTTCAAAATCTTCTGCTAAAAGATGATAAACAGCATCTATAATTTTTAATTCATCTGCCGCCCTATTTTCTGCTTTACCGGCAAGTACAAGCGGAATAGATGCCTCATCAATTAAAATCGAATCCGCCTCGTCAACTATTGCAACATCATACTTGCCGCCTAAAAGTTCATCAGAAGAAAAAGCAACAAAATTGCGGATAGAATCATAACCCGCCTCTCTTGCGGAAATATAAAGCACATCTGCATTATAAGCGGTTAATCTTTCTTTAATAGGTGTTCCCTCAACAATAAATGCTGTGGAAATATCCAAAAAATCAAATATTTCTTTATTATCTAAAGCATCACGATTTGCTAAATAATCATTAAACACCAAAATTTGAACGCTACGCTCTGCCTTTACATACAATGCGGCGGCAATAACTGCGGCAAGGGTTTTACCCTCGCCTGTTGGAAGCTCTGCAATGTGACCTTTATATAAGGCATAAGCGGTTTCAATTTGACAAGCAAAAAGTTTTAAACCTTTTTTTCTAAATATAACCTCGCTAACAATAGCGGCAATTTCAACCGGTTCATTAGTCGATAAAAAGGCAGATTTCAAAGCCGCATCATCAAGCATAGAGTGATTTCTAGCCAAAACTGATGCAGCAAATGTAGTACATTCATTTTTAATTGATGAGATGGTTTTGTATCCGTTTTTCATAGGATTTCCTCATACTTTCTGCTTGTGTTTTATAAAAATCTATGTTAGAATAAATGCGAGAAGGTGAAATCTTGTATAACTTATTTTATTATGATATTACAAATTTTAGCGATTTTCTTTTTGAAAAAGAGCTTAGCTTACTACCTTTAATAAGGCAGAAGGAAATTTTAAAAAAGACTGATATCAAAGACCGCAAACTCAGTTTGGCGGGTGATATGCTTGTTAAAAAATATCTAAGCAAGCTTTATGGAGTTCAACCAGAAAAACTTGTTTTTGCAAAAGGTGAACACGGCAAACCATATGTTGTTAATCTGCCTGCACATTTTAATATTTCTCACAGTGGCAAATACACTGTTTTAGCAATTAGCGATGAACCAATCGGCGTTGATGTTGAAGAAATACGCAAATTTTCTGCAATAACTGCCAGAAAGCTGTTTACCGAAGAGGAGTTGTCCTATATAGCAGGTAACGACCCTGCTCGCCGAAAATCACTAATGCAACAATGCTTTTTTGAGGTTTGGACTGCGAAAGAGGCATATATTAAATACATTGGCACAGGTCTTAGCTGTGGTATTAAATCTTTATCCCTTGAGGTGCAAAACGGCAAGCTTGTACCAAAAAATCAAAAGGTAAAACTAACCTATGATTATAGCATTCCTGATGCGGTAGTTGCTATTGTCACAAGAATTTAAGCCGTTAAGATTGCGGCAATTCTGCAAAACACCAAGGGCAACGATGGATTAAATTCCAACAAATTTTGAATATCATTAAGTTCTGAATAACAATAATTTAGCTTATCGACGGTAAAGGAAGAATATTCCTTTACCGCTTTTTTCTTTAACTCATTAGAAAGCGAAGCCTTTAAACAAACAATAAGCTCTTTAACCTTATCACGTTGCTTAACAAAAGGCTGAAGAAGTGAAATGATCTTAAATCTATCACCAACTGAAGCAAATGTTAGTAATTCATTAGCAACTGATGATAACGATTTAACCTCACCACCCGCCGAATCAACTGCTATACCAATATTGCCATCGGTTGCGGTTAATAACACCTCTGCCTCACTCAAAGAAACATTGGCAAGTCTCGAAACAAGTTCAAAAGCTTCTTGCTCGAGTGGTACAGGCGAAAGGGTTAATATAACACTACGCGAACGAATTGTTTCTAAAAGAAGTGATGCGCTTTTGGCAAGTAAAATAAAGGTTACACCCTTCGGCGGTTCTTCTAATACCTTTAATAGAGCATTTTGAGCATTTTGGTTCATAGTATGAGCCATATCAACAACAAAAACTCGCCCATCTGCCGAAAGCGGCGAAAAATATGCCTCACTTCTAAGTGCTCTTATTTGGTCAACCTTAATGTTTGCACCATCAGGCGAAACAACTTGATAGTCGGGATGACTACCAACATCTATTAAATGACAGGTTTTACAGGATAAACAAGGGCGATTATCGGCAACACAAAGACAGGCCTTAGCAATATATTTTGCTAAAGTTTTTTTACCAAGACCCTCTTCCCCCTCAATTATCATAGCGTGAGGGATTTTATGATTTTTTATCATAGAAGAGATTAAATTGCAGGTTCTTTTGTTACCAATAAGCGACATTGCCATTTTATTTAACAAATCCTATCTTTTTCATAACTTTTGATACGGTTCTACGAGCAATATATTCTGCCTTCTCGGCACCCTCGTGGTAAATATCCTCTAACTGCTTTTTATCCGAGATAAAGGTATCAAAACGCTCTCTTATAGGTCGCAATTCTTCGCAAACTGCCTCACCTACTGCCATTTTGAACTGACCATAACCCTTACCAACAAATTCATTTGCAATCTCATCATAGGTTTTACCCGTAACTGCAGAATAAATACCAATAAGATTGTTTATGCCATCTCTACCCTCGCCAACACAAACCTTGTTTTCGCTATCGGTTACGGCTTTTTTGAATTTTCGCATAATATCTTCAGGTTTATCCAAAATGGCAACCCAAGCATTTACATTTTCATCCGACTTAGACATTTTAGAGGTTGGGTCTTGAAGTGACATTACCCTAGCACCCACCTTTGCAATATAAGGCTCGGGAATTTTAAACACATCACCATAGATATGATTAAAGCGAGTAGCAATATCCCTTGTTAATTCTAAGTGTTGCTTCTGGTCCGCACCAACAGGCACAAAATCGGGTTGATAAAGCAAAATATCTGCTGCCATAAGTGTTGGATAACCAAACAAACCAAGGTTAACATTATCGGCGTGTTTTGCAGATTTATCCTTAAACTGTGTCATTCTTGAAAGCTCACCAAATTGTGTATAACAGCTAAGAAGCCAAGAAAGCTTTGAATGCTCTGCAACGTGCGATTGTGTAAATAAAATTACATCCTTGGGGTCTAAGCCAATTGCAAGTAAAATAGCACAGGTTGTATATATCTGCTTACGAAAAGCGGCAGGGTCTTGCCTTACAGTAATAGCATGTAAATCAGCTACCGAATAAATACATTCAAACTCCTCGGTCATAGCCTTCCAATTTTTAAGCGCACCCAAATAATTACCAAGTGTTAACATGCCACTAGGTTGAATAGCACTAAAAACTCTTTTTTTGTTTTCTTGTTCTAACATAATTTGCCTCCGAAATTATTTTAATAAACCACTAAGAATCTTTATTCCATTGGTAATTTGCTCGTTTGTTGGGGTTGAATAATTTATTCTAAATCTATCACTTTTTGCGTTTGTATCAACCGAGAAAGCGGTTCCCGGAACCACTGCAACTTTATTTTCAATAGCTTTATTACAAAAATCTAGCATATCTAAATTTTCGGGCAACTTACACCACAAAAATAAACCGCCCTCAACACTAATATAATCAACCATTGGTTTTAAAAACTCATCTGCCAAAGACATACAAAGCTCTGCTTTTTTGCGATATATTCCTCTTATTTTTTGCAAATGTTCTTCAAAATCATAATCCTTCATAAAATGATATGCAACAAGTTGTGACCACATTGATGTATGCACATCATCAGTTTGCTTACTAACCGTCATTTTAGAAATAACCGTTTTATTTGCAATAGCATAGCCTAATCTCATACCTGGTGAAAGCACCTTAGAAAAAGAACCCGCATAAACAACTCGACCATCAGTATCAAAGGATTTTATAGAGGGTATATCTTCTCCCTTAAAGCGAATTTCACCATATGGATTATCCTCTAAAATTAATACATCATACTGCCTTGCAAGTCTATAAACTTCTTTTCGTTTTTTAAGCGACATTGTTACACCGCTTGGGTTTTGAAAGTTTGGTATAACATAAATAAAACGCACATTATTATTGCTTTTTAAGGCATCCTCAAGTACAGTTAAATTTATGCCATCCTCTTCAAGAGGTACACCCACCAAATTTAAGCCCATAGAACGAAATGTATTCAGTGAGCCAATAAAGCTAGGGTCCTCACAAATAACAGTATCCCCAGCGCCGCAAAAAACCTTTGCAGTAAGGCTCATTACCTGTTGAGCGCCCGATGTTATTAAAATATCATCATCTGTACCGCCAACAGAATATTTATCCCTCATATACTTTAAAATAAGGTCTCTGAGCGGTTGATAACCCTCGGTTACCGAGTACTGAAGCGCAAGGTTAGGTTCATTTTCTAAAAGCTTTGCTGAAATCTCGGCAATCTCTTTAGAGGGAAAAGCCTCAACCGACGGATTACCCGCAGAAAAAGGAATAATACCTATCTCAGAAGAGCGTTTTAAAATCTCTCTGATTGCCGACGGCTTTAAATTTTCTATTGGTTTTGAAAAATTATAATTCATTTAAAATCATCTGCCAAAAATTATTTATTACTATAAAAAATACCATTTTCATCATAAATAACACATTTACCCTTACGCAAATAATCACGTAGCATAAACTGGTCATTTATATCATCAGGAACAATCATACCCGCAACATCGGCCTGAAATTCAACATGAAAATCGCTACCCGAAGTTTTAAGCAAACCATTATCCTCCGCTAATTTTAAACAGTCATTAACTCTAGGGTCAAAATGCGGATGCGGATTATAAATCTCAACACCGTGAACAAGGCTCATATCAGCAGGGGTATAACCTTGCTCTGTTCTTAATGGATGCGCCTGAATCATTAAAATATTATGCTCATTACAAAAATCAAACAACTCTTTTTGAGTTATATTATACAGCGGATAAGAACTTATAAAATCTTCTTCAGAGATTCCGTATAACAAAAACTCGGGTTTATTTGGCTCATATATAAGTTTTAGTTCACACCCAAAAAAGACTTTTACACCTATTATATCTCCCGCTTTTTTACAGCGATGAAAAGTATCAACATAAAGTTTTGCTTGTTCTTTCAAATCCTCACTTAATTTATCACAATGGTTGGGATAGCAATGATTCGTTAAAACAATTGCATCAATCTCTTTGTTTTTGAACATTTGTGGTAAAAGCTCGGGTTCGTGATGAGCGCATAGACTAACCGGTTTACAATGGGTATGAGTATTTATTTTCATATTGTTTGTCTGCATTATTGATATGAGCCAGATTTAGTCTCACTAAAATCAACGTCACCAAGATATTTTTTATAATCTATACCAACAAATTTACACATTTCTGCCATCTCATACACAGTATTGATATTAACTGCAACACCATTTTTAAGGCGGTCTGCACTTGCGATAATTTCTTTTTCGCCGTGAGTGTAAATTCTATCCTGTCCCTCACTCTTAGGTGAATTACGAAGTTCCTCAAGGAAGGTTGACAGGTGCTCTTTGATTTCATTTGCATTTCCAAACACGTTGGGGTCGATTACCATAAATCCATGACATGTGCCACCCTTGCCACCTGTGTGGGTATGATTAGAAGTAAGACCCATAGAAAAAATAGAAGTGAATATTTCGCAGAACATACCATATCCATAACCTTTATGGCTTCCGAGTTGTTCGGTAGAACCACCAAGAGGCATTATACCGCCACCATTTTTAGCCACAATATTTTTAAGAACATCCTCTGCATCACTACTTGGTTTGCCACTAGCATCAAGAGCCCAACCCTCAGGCAGAGGCTTTGAAAGCTTATTATAAATTTCTAATTTACCTCTAGTAACAACGGTTGTTGATGCATCAAAGAAGAAATCATATGGTTCGGCAGGCATAGCAACAGCAATCGGGTTACTACCAAGCATAGCAAGTCTACCAAAGGTTGGAACCATAATAGCCTCTGAGTTGGTCATAGACATACCCAAAAAGCCTTTATCAGATGCCATTTTAGCATAATAACCTGCAATACCATAATGGTTTGAGTTACGGCAAGAAACTACAGCCATACCTGTTTTTGATGCCTTTTCAATAGCGGTCTGCATAGCAAAATGACCAACTAATTGACCCATACCATCATTACCCTCAATAACTGCAGAAACGGGTGTTTCGAAAACAATTTCAGGCTTTGCATCTACCTTAATAAGTCCTTTTTCGATACCCTTATGATATCTTGCAAGACGTTGCATACCATGTGACTCAATGCCATATAAATCCGACATCAACAAAACATCCGAAATAATTTTACTTTCTTCTTTAGAAAAGCCAAATTTTTCAAAAACATCATTACAGAAGTTTGTTAGAGTTTCAAATGAATATGTAATATAATTTGCCATTTCCATACACCTATTAATTATTTTACAGTATTTATAAATTTCAAAATACCCTTATTGCCGATATCATTATTCTTAAATACCGCGCAATTTTCAAGTATTTTTTCAAACACGTTACCAATATCCTCTTTAATACTATCATTTAGCTCACCAAACTGTGTGGTTAATCTAGGTGGCAAAACTGCAAGTCCCATTGCCTCGATAAGACCGATATTTTCTTTTTTAATATGATGGTATTCCTCATGAGCGTGGAAAATACCATAAGGGTGCTCATCACTAGTTCGATTATTTCTTAATATTAAATCAAACTCAAACACACCATTTCGTTTTCTCGCAATAGGGGTAATGGCGTTATGTGGTGCATCGGTATATGCATAAACATCATTTTCCTCATCGGTAAATTCTTGCCATGCTTTATTTATTCTATCAGCAAGTTCAACAACCCTATCCTTATCCTTGCCAATCAAACGGATTGTAGATAACGCCCAATCAACAACACCCGCTTTAATATCTTCGAATCCCTCAAAAGTGGTCTCAAATCTAAAGCCACACTTTGCCATCGGGAATTCATAATTACCACCTTGGTAATGGTCGTGGGTTAGAATTGAACCACCAACTATCGGAAGTCCCGCATTTGAGCCCATAAAATAATGCGGATATTGCTCAACAAAAGTTATAAGTCTTTCAAAGGTACGTCTTGTGATTTTCATTGGCTCGTGTTCGCCGTGGAACAAAATACAATGCTCATTAAAATATCCATAGGGAGAATACTGAAAATACCATTGTTCTTCACCAAGCTTAACAGGTATAATTCTGTGATTTGCTCTTGGCGGATGGGTTGCCGTACCCTCAAAGCCCATATTTTCTTTACATAGCAGACATTTTGGATATCCCGATTGTTTAGAAAGCTTTGCCAAGGTGATTTCCTTAGGGTCTTTCTCGGGTTTTGAGAGGTTAATTGTTAAATCGATATCACCATATTTTTCGGTTTTGGTTTTCCAAATGATATTTTTATTTATTCTTTCGGTCATTATGTAGTTATTGGCTTTTGAAAGAGCATAAAAATAATCTGTCGCTTCCTTGGGTGATTCATTATATTTACTGAAAAAAGTATCATACAAGGATGATGGGATTGGTGTAAAAACATCCATAATATCAGCAGAAAGAATATCTCTATAGGTTGTTGTATTAATTTCGAGTTTACCCTGCTCTACCGCATAATCTAAAATATCGCCTAGTAATTCCTCAATATTTTTATGTGCATCATATTTTTCATATTCAAACGAATCGGCACCAATAAGATTTAACACGCGGTTAACAGCATATATCCTATCAACCTCTTTAATCAAACCGTTGTTCTCTGCATAATCTAAAAGTTCTGATAAGTATTTGTTAATCATTTTACACACCCATTTATATCAAGTTAATAATAATTTCGTAAAGTACCGGAACAAATACAGCCGGTAAAAGATTGCCTATTTTAATTCTTTTTTCGCCGAGCAAATTTATTCCTATAGCAAAAATTAAAACAGAACCAACAAGTGAAATTCGGTTTATAAGTGTTTGGCTTAAATATGGCTCGATAACCCCCGCTAGAAGTGTTATGCCACCCTGATAAACAAAAACGGGAATTATTGAAAAGCATACACCAATTCCCATAGTTGATGCAAAAAAGATTGACATTGTGCCATCCATCAAGGATTTAGCAAAAAGGGTAGAAGAATTTCCGCTAAGTCCATCTTCTAAAGAGCCTACTATAGCCATAGCTCCGACACAAAAAAGCAAGGAAGACGATACAAAACCTTCAGTAAAACGAGAATTTGTTTTGCCACACGTTAGACGTGATTTGCAAAAATCGCCAAATAGTTCTAGCCATTTTTCAATGTTTATAAGTTCTCCAATAACCGCGCCAAACACAAGCGAAGCAACCATAAGCATAGTGTCCTTTGTTTCAAGATTACCTTCTTGTAAAAAGAGCATTTTGGAAAATACGCCCGAAATACCAATAAAGCAAACCGACAAACCAATACCGTGAATGACCGTTTGTTCTAATCTTTTAGGTATGCATTTGTGAAATAAAACACCAATAAGTGTACCCAAAATGATTGCAACAACGTTAATAATTGTACCTAAACCAATCATTTTTTAACCTTCTAAAAAACTTTCTAATAATAGATATAATCCGAAGCATGAGCAATCGCAAACCATACGATTAAATAACTTCGGATTATATATACTTATTTTTCGCTTAAAGCATAACCGCCAACCGAGCGGATATTAAGAACATAACAACTTCTCTCGCCAAAAACCGACTCAATAAGTTTTTTATATTCTTCTAATAAATCATCAGGAATATATGCCTGAATAGTACCTGCAAAACCACCGCCGTGTACTCTATAACCACCACGACCTGCTAAAAATCTCTCGGTTAAGGCTAAAGCCAAAGACAAGCCTTGTTCTTTAGGTGAAGAAACCGAAAAAACATTTTGCAAATATTTAAACGACGAATTGCCTGAATCAGTGATGATTTTTAAAAATTCATCAAATTTATTATTAAGTAATGCTTCCTTTTCTTTTACTACTCGTGCGTTATCTGCAAAGAAATGTATTGCGCGAAGCACGGCTCTATCGCCAAAGTTCTTTCTAAGTTCTCCGACTTTAGAATAAAAATCGTTTTCACCAACCTCGCGCAAGAAATTCTTACCCAAAGCATTTGATATCTCGCTACATTCTATGGTAATTGATGCATAATCATCTGTTAAATCTGCGTGATTACCACCTGTATTAACAATGCAAAGGCGATGCTTATGCTCCGAAAGATTAAAATCGATTTTTTCTATTACAGGCTCATTTGGATTGTTAAAATCAATGGCGGTAAAGCCACCAACAGAACTAGCCATCTGATCCATAAGTCCGCAAGGTTTACCAAAATAAATATTTTCTGCCTTTT
The DNA here is from genome assembly GCA_045577495.1 of Acutalibacteraceae bacterium. Taxonomy (GTDB): domain Bacteria; phylum Bacillota; class Clostridia; order Oscillospirales; family Acutalibacteraceae; genus UMGS1279. Next base: position 48,748 of record JAZNIK010000028.1, on the reverse strand, counting down.
GGGCAAATTTTGCTATATCAACAGGGTTGATTTTGCCATCATTAAACAGGTGGCTTAAAATAACACCAACCAAAACCTCAAATGCAGCCGAGGAAGAAAGACCGGAGCCTTTTAAAACATTAGAGGTTGTATAAGCGTTAAAACCGCCAATGTTATAGCCTTGTTTTTTAATGATGCCACACATACCGCGGATAAGAGCGGATGCTCGACCAATTTCGTTATCAACCGGTTCGAGTTCATTTAGGTCAATAACGTCCATATCATAGCCCTCAGACTTAATACGAACAATATTATCATCATTTTTGGCAACAACTGCAATAACGTCTAAATCAACGCTACCCGCTAAAACTCTGCCATGTTGATGGTCGGTATGGTTGCCGCCAACCTCCGTTCTTCCCGGCGCACTAAATAATCTAATTTCATTAGCATCACCATATAGTTTTTCAAACTCTAAAACAGAATTTAAATAACGCTTACGCGGTTGGTCGGTAGATTGATACATTAAAGCAAAATCTTTATCGTAACCACCATTATTTATAATAGAACAAATATCTTTAACTGACATATATATCCCCCAAGGCAGACAAAACTTATTTAGAAATTAAAGCTTTTGTATCGCGTGCGATAACCATTTCCTCATCGGTAGAAACTGCAAAAACAGCAACCTTTGAAGCGTCGGTAGATATTTTAATATCTCCGCCACGGGTGTGTGCGTGTTCTTTATTATATGCCTTATCAATTTCAAGACCTAAGTAGGTAAGGCTCTCGCAAACATTCTCACGAATATCGTAGTTATTTTCACCGATACCGCCTGTAAATACGATAGCGTCAACGCCGTTCATAGCAGCAACATAGCTACCAATATATTTAATGATTTGATAGTTTTGCATTTCAATAGCAAGTTTAGCGCGTTCGTTACCCGATGCCGCAGCCTCGCAAACATCACGGTTATCGTTAGAAACACCCGAAATGCCAAGAACACCTGATTTTTTATTGAGCAAACTATCAACCTCAGCAAATGACATACCCTCTTTTTCGGCAATAAAGGTAACAACAGATGGGTCTAACGAACCGCTACGGGTACCCATAATAAAGCCATCAAGAGGAGTAAAGCCCATTGTTGTATCTACCGATACACCACCGTTAACAGCCGCAATAGATGCGCCGTTACCAAGGTGGCAGGTGATGATTTTAAGGTCTTTAATATCCTTACCCATCAAATCTGCAACACGCTGACTTACAAAACGGTGAGAAGTACCATGGAAGCCATAACGACGAATGCCGTATTTCTCATAAAACTCATATGGAACACCATACATATATGCCTTTTGTGGCATACCGGAATGGAAAGAAGTATCAAATACTGCAACCTGAGGAATATCCTCGCCAAGCACCTTTGTACAAGCGCGAATACCAAGAATATTTGCAGGATTATGAAGCGGTGCAAGAGGGTTGAATTTTTCTACCTCTGCAATAACTTCTTCGGTAATAATGCTGGATTGACAGAACTTAGAACCGCCCTGAACAACGCGATGACCAACTGCAGAAATCTCTTCTAAAGAACTGATAACTGCCGCTTCGCTTTTTGTTAAAGCTAAAATAACGTTATCTAAGGCTTCACTATGGGTAGGCATTTTTTCTTCAATAACAACTGTTCTGCCGTCTGCAGCCTTATGTGTTAAAACTGCATCTCCACCAATACGCTCACAATTACCCTTAGCAATCATTGTTTCACTTTGCATATCAATAAGCTGATATTTAAGTGATGAACTACCTGCGTTTACAACTAATACTTTCATTTTATCCGACTCCATTCCGCCACTAAAGTGACAAATTTTTAAAAAACTATTGAACCTTTTTTACAAGTGTTGTATTATAATTATAATACTATAAAAACATACAGGTCCTATATTAAAATATAATACAATATTTTACATATTTTTTCAAGTGTTATTTTAACGAAAATACCGTAAAGTAGGTGATTTTTTGAAGATTTATGGCACCATCGCCGAATTCAATCCTTTCCATAACGGGCACAAGCATTTAGTAGATACCGTAAAAGCCAAAAATGATACAGCAATTGTAGCAGTTATGAGCGGCAACTTTGTTCAACGCGGCGAGCCATCAATAATATCAAAATTTGCTCGTACCAAAGCAGCCATTCTTAGCGGTGTTGACCTTGTTTTAGAGTTGCCGTTGCCATATAGTATTTCTACTGCTATGTATTTCGCATCAGGTGCGGTTGATATTTTAAACAGTCTTGGCGTTGTTGATACCATCTGCTTTGGTAGTGAATGTGGCTCAATCTCCTCTTTAAAATCAGTTGCCGCAGTATTAAGCAATCCAAATCTACACCCAATATTAAAAGCCGAACTCGCAAAAGGTGTAACTTTTGCGGCAGCGCGTCAAACAGCCGTAGAAAAATTATCCTTGCAAAACAATACAAGTATTTTAAATAATCCTAATGATACTCTTGCGGTTGAGTATATTCTTGCCGCCGAGCGACTTAAAATGTCGGTTGATTTTGAGGCAATTAAACGCATTGGAACGAGTCATGATAGTTCAGTAAAAACCGATACTTTTTGTAGCGCATCAGAGCTTAGAAAAGCCCCCACCTTGCTTGACAGAAAAATAAATTATATGACAAAAGAAGCGTTTGAAATTTTTGCACAAGAGGTAAACGAAAAGCACTATTCAAGCACGTATTTACTTGATAGAGCAATGGTAGCACATCTTAGAACCCAAACTGCAGAAAAATTAAGAGATGTTCCCGATGTTTCTGAGGGGCTTGAAAACCGCATAATTTCGGCAGCTAACGAATTTTCAACTCTTGAAGAAATTTTAAGTGCGGTTAAATCAAAACGTTATACTCATGCCAGACTAAGACGAATAATTTTAGCCTCATATTTGGGGGTGACCTCAAACCTGCAAAAGCAACCTGTTCCCTACATTAGAGTTTTGGGTATGACTGAAAAAGGCGCAAAGGTATTGTCAACCGCCGCAAAACTTTCAAAAGTCCCACTAATTTCTTCATTAAAAGAGGCAGAAAAAATCAGTTCAAGCGCAGCCGAGCTTGCAAGACTTGAAGTAAGAGCTGGAGATATATATTCCCTGTCACTTCAACGACCTGTTGGCGGTAAAACAGAATATACAAATAAACTTTTTAAAACCTTTTAAATGTCAAAAAGCTCTCTACCAAAACGGTAGAGAGCTTTTTTTATACATAAGCTTTTTTACTTTTTAAGTGCAATAAAGTTAGCAACAATTGTTAAAACAAAAAATGCAATAGCAATGTATTTGGTCCAACGAGCCAAAAATGCATCAACAGTTCTAGCTTTATTTTTAGACAAAAATGTATCTGCACCACCGGAAATAGCGCCATTGATACCAGAACGATGACCCTCTTGCATAATAACAACAAAGATAATTACTAACGAAAGAAGTAAAATAATTGCACCGATAACAATTTCTAATACTGCCATAACAATGCTCCTTTTTTTAACATTTCACGGCAAATATGATACCATAGTTTTAAAATTTTTGCAAGTACTTTTTTGAAAAATATTATTTTTCACCCTAATAATGAAATATTATCTGCGATTTTTTTAAAAATCGGTGCACAATCATTACCGCCCGAAGATGCATTTTCAAGCATTATAACAATAACATATTTAGGCTCTTTTGCGGGAAAAAAGCCACAAAACCAAGCGTTTAAAATCTCTTTTCCTTTTTCATATTGACCTGTTTGGGCGGTTGCGGTTTTTCCTCCCGCACCATAAAAATCAGGCTTTGCGGATGTACCTGTTCCCATTTCCACCGTATCTATCAACGCCTCTTTTAAAACCGCCGCCGTTGCCTTTGAAAAAACAATATTTTTTTGACCCGGTTCTCCTTTTTCGTACCCTTGATTTGTTTTTATCCCCTCTATAATGGTTGGCTCATAATAAGCTCCATCATTTGCGATTGCCGAATAAAGATTGCTTATTACAAGTGGTGATAACGCAATATTGCCTTGCCCGATAGCAAAATTGGCAACAGAGGCAGAGGACTTTTTTAACTGTTCATTTGGCGTTATACTACCCGCTTGTGTATAAATAGAATCCGCTATCTTTAGTTTATTACCAAACCCAAATGCCGCCGCCATTGTACTTAAATCACTACTTTTTACTCTTTGTGCGCCATTATAAAAATAGGTGTTACAGGACAGTTTTAACGCTTCATTTAAATTCATTTTTCCGTGACCGTTATGATTGTTACAGTAAAACCTAAGGCCTAAAAACTCACTATATCCGCTACAGTTATGCACAAAATTACCATTACCCGTTTCAAGCATTGTTGCCGCAACAAGTGGTTTGAAAACCGAGCCTACACTATATGCCGACAACACTCTATTTAAAAATGGAGAATCTTTTTGATTTATATATTCTGATAGATTATTTATATCAAAACTCGGTTTGCTAACCATACCTTTAATTTTTCCACTTTTTACTTCTGTTATTACAACCGCGCCTTTTTTTATATCTTCAAAAGCATTTTCTGCTATGCTTTGAATTTTTTTATCTATGGTTAAAAAAAGTCCGTTTTCGTTAGCCTCGTTGTTTACAATAGGCTCACCGCCTAACAAGAACTCTCCCGAAGCATCACACTCGAAAGAAACGCTAAAATCACCATCACTAAAAAGCAGGTCATCATACGCTTTTTCAAGTCCCATACAACCGTGATTTGTATTATCAACATATCCTAAAATATGCTCTAATGAAAACACATTCGAATATCTTTCTTTTATTTTATATTTATAAACACCTAACGCATCAACAGGTGTTTTATTTATTAAAACCGTCGGTTTTTTGTTGCTTAGTTTTTCAAGCCCTGATTTTTTCTGCTGACCCACCGCCAATTTTGAAAACTCAATAATTGCAGATTCGGTAGGCAAAAAAACAGTGGCATACTTTTCCTCAGATGATGTTATATTCTCTCCATTACTAAAGTAAATATCTCCCCTTTTTTTCTGTAAATCAACAGTTACTGTGTTAGTAGTGTTTGTCGCAAGCCTCTCATCAGAATTTATATTTATAACCCTAACGATGCAAATAAGCATCATGGCGGTTATAATGCTTAAAGAAATTATACACCTTATTTGAAAGGTATAAAAAAAGTTTCTCATTTATATCACCTTTTTTAGTGTGTACTAAATGAGAAACTTTAATCAAAATTAGTTTCTATAATATAACTTGTTTATGTATTTAAAATACTCAATATCAATTTGTTCAATGGTCTGAAATGTCGTTCTATAACGCCAATTATCCTTAGGTACACCCGGAATATTCATTCTGGCATCAGAGCCAAATCCACACAAATCTTGAAAAGGAATAACCGAGATACTGGCGGAGGTTTTCCATACTGTTTCAATTATTGCTCGGCAGGATTGGCTATAATATCCTCCCTCTCCCCAATCAGCACCCTTAAAACCACAATAATCAAGTGCGTATTTTCTTTGTGCATCGTTCATATCCCATATCCAACCAAGCAGAGTGTTATTATCGTGCGTTCCAACATAAGCAACAGAGTTTTGTGGATAATTATGTGGCAAATGGGTGCTATCGCCACCCGAAAAACCAAACTGAACAACACGCATACCTTTAATGCCCGTAGCCTCTAATAGTTCTGCAACATCCTTTGAATAGGTTCCTAAATCCTCTGCGATAATTCTATCTTTATCAAACTTTTGTAAAATTAAATCAAAAAGCTCGGTATCGGGGCCTTTTTTCCATACACCATTTTTAGCATCTAATGCATCTGCCGAAATTGAATAGTATGATGCAAAGCCTCTAAAATGGTCAATTCTAACAATGTCATACAGTTCTAAGGTACGTTCCATACGGGATAGCCACCAACTAAAACCCTCATTTTTATGTTCATCCCATGCATAAACAGGATTCCCCCAAAGTTGACCGTCTTTTGAAAAATCATCAGGCGGAACACCTGCAACCTCTTTTTTAGAAAAATCCTCATTTAGAGAAAATAGTCTTGGGTTTTTCCAAACATCTACGCTATCATCTGCAACATATATAGGTATATCGCCAATTATTGCAATGCCTAATTGTTCGGCATAGTCTTTTATAGCTTTATATTGCAATGAAAAAATATATTGCTCAAAAAGGTAGAAACTAGCAATATTTTTATATTTATCATAATTTGAAAAGGCAATCTTATAATCTCTTTCATCTTCACACCAATTCTGCCAACAAGCACCCTTATTTTTATCCTTTATTGCCATAAACAGTGCATAATCAACTGCCCACGAATTATCATCTGCAAATTTTTGCAAATCATTTTCAATAAGCGGCATAGCTCTATCAAAAGCCTTTATAAGCATCTGTTTTTTTGTTTTTAAAACAAATTCATAATCGACAGTAAACGGCGAGCCATTATACTCACATGCCTGAAGCTCATCAAGAGTTAAATAGCCTATCTCATATAATCTTTTTGGGTCAATGTAAAGATAGTTTCCCGCAAATGCAGAGCAACTTCCATATGGTGAATTGCCATAATCGGGTAGATTAAAGGGCAAAACCTGCAACGCAGAAAAGTTAGCATCTTTTATAAATTTAATGAATTTCTCTGTTTCCTCGCCAAAACCACCTATACCATATTTTGATGGTAAAGAGGAAATGCTCATCAATACGGCAGAATACCGTTTTTTTAGTTTAACCATTTATACTCACCACGCTAATCATTAGTCGCTTTTCATACGAAGTAGCGCACCTGATTTAACCTCGCGCTCAAAAGGTATTTTTAGTATCATTGTTGGGTGACGCGCAACCTCGATTGACTCACCCTTTTCATCATACATTTTATCAACAGTAAATTCGAACGGAATACCGCGAGGCTCCAAACAATCAAGTCTAGTGCCAAGGGCAAATTTGTTTTTCATTTCACAGATAATATTGCCATCTTCATAACCCGTTACAACCGCCGCAACGGCATAATCCCTAACATAACCTGCATTTTCATAGGTTTGAGAGTTTTCGGGTTTGCCAAAATAAAAGCCTGTAGAATAACCTCTATGGCTAATTTTATTTAGTTCATCTGCCGCATAATCGGGTAAAACCCAATTATCTGTTTTACAGTTTTTAATGCTATCTAAAGCCATTCTATAAGCGTTTGTGACCGCCGCAGTATAGTAATGAGATTTTGCTCTACCCTCTAGTTTAATGCTATCAATACCTGCTTCAATCATTTTATCCAAATATGGTGCCATACACAAATCATTAGCGTTTAAAATGTATGTACCTTTTTCGGTTTCCTCAACGGGAAAATATTGACCAGGTCGTTTTTCCTCAACAAGAGCATAACTCCACCTACAAGGTTGAGCACAGTCTCCCCTATTTGCATCACGACCTGTCATATAGCTTGAAAGAAGACACCGCGCAGAAAATGATACACACATTGCACCGTGAGCAAAGGCTTCAAGTTCAAGTTTAGGGTCGGTCTTTTGGCGAATTTCTGCAACCTCATCTAATGAAAGTTCGCGAGCCAACACAACCCTTTTTGCTCCCATTTCAAAAAAGGCATTTGCTGTATCAAAATTAACAATGCCCGACTGAACCGATACGTGAAGTTCGGTGTTAGGAGCATGTTTTATAACAAGCTTCATTGTGCCCAAATCTGATGCGATAATCGCATCTACACCGATAGAATTCAGATACTCTAAATACTCAGGTAGACGTTTAATTTCGTCGTTATGGGGAATTGTGTTACAGGTTACATGAACTTTAACATTATTTTTATGTGCGTATTCTACACCCTCAATTAAATCCTCTTTTGAGAAGTTAGATGCCGCAGTCCGCATACCAAATTCTTGCCCAGCAAGGTAAACGGCGTCAGCGCCGAATGACACTGCCGCCTTTAATCTTGTGATATCTCCTGATGGTGCAAGAAGCTCAGGAATTTTTTTCATTGAAAATTTGCCCCCGTTTTTTTGATTAACCTAACCATTTTCCTTGTTGTTTTAATTTTGCAATAGTTTGTTGATGAGCAGATAATGAATTATTATAATAGAATTTCATTTCGCTATCGGTAACAAAATATGTTGCAGAAAAATTTTCAGACGGTGAAACCGCCGCTAAAATAGCATCCTCACTAGGAGAACAAAGTGGTCCAGGCGGTAAGCCCTCGTGAATATTTGTGTTATATCTGCCATTACCATAAGGATAATCAATTGTTGGTGATGAGCCTAAAAACTTTGGTTCATCCCAATTCAAACGATTATAAAAAACAGCAGATACATTTGGCATTTCATCGTGCTTTGCACTTGCTTCAAGCTCAATTATTGATGCCATTGTTAATATATCGTGGATTGAATATCCAGTTTGTTTAATCTTTGCTCTAACCTCATCTGTAAGCCTATTTGCAGTATTTTGAAGCATCTTTCTGATTGCAAGTTCTGCACACTCTTTTGAATCATAATTATAGAACTCGTAGGTATCAGGGAACAGATAGCCCTCAAACTTATAATAAACCTCTTGAGTGGGTATTTCCTTAACAAAATCAAAATCATATTTTCCGTTTCTAACCGCGTTTCTAAAATCAGATTTAGTGCAAACGCCGTTTTTCTCAAGCAAATTCATAATATCATCAATGTTTGCTTGTTCAGGAATAGTAACCTTCACCGATGATGCCTTTGCACCCTCAGTTTGTAACATTTTTGCTAAATCTTCATAACCAAGCTCATTTGTAAAGGTATAAACACCATACTCATACGAGCCATCAAAGCCTGCAAGTCTGCTATAAACCCTAAACATAAAAGAGCTGGAAATGGCATTTTGATTTTTAAGTTCAGTAGCAATTTGTGCAGTAGACATACCCTTTGAAATCTCAACGGTACACTCATTGCCTTTATTAAATCCAATACCTAAATATTCCGCCGCAAAAAGTATTATTGAAAATGCCAAAACAACAGAAATAACTAAAATAGTAACAAACCAAATAACCGTTTTGGCACTACGAACTGCCGCTTTTTTTATATGTTTTGCCTTTGGATTAGCTTTTCTTTTAGTTGCCACAGTATAATCATCAGAGGTTTCGGGTTCTTGAAACGAAAAGCCGTTTTCGGCACCAAGCAAATAATCAAAATCATCGTTTACTTTAGCAAAAACATCTTTCGCCTCAGCGATATTTTGCTCAGAATTATCATTGATTTTAATTTCATCGCTCATACTATCTTCCTCCTACCCTCTTTTTAGATATCTGCTTTTTGCATCTTCTTATCCATTTTTCGCTAACAACGGTATCAACAGCTCTATCATATCTGCCGTGATACATATGCGGTCTAAGTTCTGTAGAATAGCAAAGACCAACTGCGGCACCATTATAACGCGACATATAGCGATCATAATAGCCCTTGCCATAACCTAATCTGTAACCAAAAAAGTCAAAATTAAAACCTGGTACAAGCATCAAGGCATTACTAAAATCGGTAACAACAGGATAATGTGCAGGTGGCTCTAGCACAGAAAAACTGCCGGGTGTTAGTTGGTCAAACGAAGTTATATAGTGAAATTCCATCTGCCTTGTTTGAGGAATACACCTTGGAACTGCAACCTGTTTGCCATCTTTCCAGGCATTTTCAATTATACGCATAGTATCAACCTCAATAGAAGTTGAAACATAAACCATTATCACTTTTGCCGCCCTATATTGATAGAGTTTTTTAACGCGCTCAGAGATTTGAAAATCCATTTCTTTTTTATCCTCGGGATTAAGCCCCTTACGATAGGCTCGACAATATTCTCTAAGCTCTATTTTATACTTTCTTATATCTATTGGATGCATTTCATAGAGTCCTTTATTTTATTTGCCACTGAAGTATTACCTAAAGCGTCGGCTAAAGCAATACCAAACTCTAACGCCGCGCCCGCGCCAATGGCAGTTATTATATTACCATCACAGCAAACTCGTTTATTTGGAACCTCGGCGCCAAATAATTGAGTTTCAAAACCATCATAGCAAACTGCTTTTTTATTTTGTAATATTCCTTTATGCCCCAAAATAGAGGGTGCGGCACAAATAGCACCAATAATAAGGTTATTTTCTACCGCATAGTCAATAAACTTTTGAACTGTTGCGCTTTTTTCTAAATTTAAAGTACCGGGCATACCGCCTGGTAAAATAATAGCATCGCAGTTTTCATCAGGCATAATTTCACAGTCGATTACGTCTGCAGTAACCGAAATTCCGTGCGAACCTGTAACAACCTTACGACCTACACCTACAATAGCTACCTCTAATTCTGCTCTTCTAAGTATATCTATCGGAGCGATTGCTTCAGTTTCTTCAAAGCCTTCTGCCAAAAATACATATATCATAACATTTCTCCAAATATTTGAAAATTTAATCAAAAAGTGGTAAAACAAGATTTAAAATTTCTTCTGCTATACTTTCTCTTGTTCTCATTGAGCCATCGGAGTAACACTCAACCTTTTGCCAACCAAGTCTTTTTACTGCAAATTCTGCCGCTTTGTGACAATGCATTAAATATTCAACATCACGCTCGTGAATATCTTTTTTTGTTTCATCACCCTCATATCTGTTTGACAAAAGGCGTTGCGATGCCTCAACAGGAACATTCAAATAAATAACCTTATCGGGCTTTGGAATACCAATACGCTCAAACTCGAGTTGATATAACCAATCCAAATAACTATCCCACTCAGATTCGGGAAGTTTTGAGGTTTGATGAATAGCATTAGAGGTTGTATATCTTCCTGCAAGAATTATACCGCCTTTATTATAAAATTCTTCCCAATGCTTTTTAAAACTTGCAAATCTATCAACCGCATACAAAACCGAGGCAGCATATGCGTTAACATCGCTAGGTTTATCACCAAACTCGCCCGAAAGATACATTTTTACGGGTTCACAGGATGGTAAAGTATATTCGGGAAATGATACTGTTTTAAAATCAAAGCCTTTATCACTTAAAGTTTTTTCTAAAAGTTCTAATTGAGTTGATTTACCGGAACCATCAAGTCCCTCTAAAACGATTAACCTACCCATTTTTTATTTATCGCTCCCACCAAAAGTTTTGCGCATAGATTTATATCTTTCTCTAACCTCTGCCGCCATACCACAGGTCATTTTACCCTCGGGACAACCACCGCAAACACAAGGTGGACCCGCAGTTTTAAATAAATTAGGTGCAATTTCGCTTACTAGTGCTAACATTTGGTCTGCAACATCGCGAATCTCCCACTGGGCGCGGTTACAGCAACGATGACGGAAAAAGTTCATAAGACTTCTTGCATTTATTGTCATAACCATCTTTGTTTCACAAGCGTTTGGCAAAACAAATCTGGCATCCTCAATTGCTTTTTTCTCGGAATTTCTGCGAGCTGTTTTTTCATCTAAACCTTCATCAAGCATTTCCTTTAAATAGCGTGATGCGAGTTTATCTGCGATTGCATGATAAGCATCCTCCGCCGCTTTCATGGAGTCGTTATAAAGCATTAATGCCTCACTATCCTCTGCAATGGCAGGAGGTGTCACAAAAGAAAAATTATTTTCCTTTACATAGCGTTGGCTTTGAACAGAAAACGATGCAATTCTATGCCTTGTGATTTGTGCTAACAAAGAACGCGAAACACCCTCAATACCAAATGTAAAAGAGGCGTGTTCAATCGGGCTTTCGTGACCGATTTCGGAAAGCATTTCAACAAACGATGCAGTTTTTTCCTCGGTAAGACCATCCTTAATAGATGCAATATCCGATGCAGAATAACAAAGCTTTGCCGCCGAGGCAACGGTACGCTCAGGGTCTGTAGTGTATGTTAATAGGGTTACTTTTGCCATAAAATTAACATCCTTTCAATAGGCGAATTTGAATTGTTTTAAATTTAAACAAAATATCACCATCATAATCTTGTGTTTTATTATAGCAAATATTTTTCATTATATCAATTATAAATTGTAGATATTTGTCAAAAATTAAAAAAATATATAAATATACCCTTTTCAATTTAATAATTATGTGTTATTATATAGAAGTAAATTTGTGTTTTTTAAAAAATGCAGCGGAGGTTTAAAAAATGGCGACAATAACATTCAAGCACACCCCCTATGGCGACCTTGCTTTAATTAGTATGCGTGGTTGCGAGGATATCTCAAAAAAGGTTGATTATTATTTATCACAATGGCGTGAAACCCCAAAAGATTATTCCTTTGTGGTACCCGCCGTTTGCCCTAGATTTGGTACAGGTGAAGGCAAGGCTGTTTTTAATCATACAGCACGTGGCTTAGATGCATATATCATCTGCGATTGCTTTAATTATGGTGTTACATATAAAATGTATGGTCAAACAGTTCCTATGAGTCCTGATGACCATTATCAAGATTTAAAACGAGTAATCGCTTCTTTAGGCGGTAAGGCAAGAAGAATAACTGTTATTATGCCAATGCTCTACGAGGGCAGACAACACAGACGTTCATCAAGAGAATCATTAGACTGTGCTTTAGCACTTCAAGAACTTCATAATATGGGTGTTACCAATATAATCACCTTTGACGCACACGACCCACGCGTTCAAAACGCTATTCCGCTTGGCGGCTTTGATAATGTTCAGCCAACCTATCAGATGATTAAAGCACTTGTTCGTCAGATTCCCGACATTGTTATTGACCGCGACCACACTATGATAGTATCTCCTGACGAGGGCGGTATGAGCCGTTGCATTTACTTCTCCTCCGTTTTAGGCTTGGAACTCGGTATGTTCTATAAGCGTCGTAACTATTCTGTTTTGGTTAACGGTCGCAACCCTATCGAAGCTCACGAGTTTTTAGGCAAAGATATTGGCGGTAAAGATTTGATTATCGTTGATGATATGATTTCTTCGGGTGAATCTATTTTAGATATCGCCGCTAAACTTAAAGACAAGGGCGCAAATAGAATTTTTGTATTTACTACCTTTGGTCTTTTTGTTGACGGTTTAGATAAATTTGATGAATATTATGAAAAAGGTCTTATTGATAAAATCTTCACAACCAACCTCATTTACACACCTGAGGAGTTATTAAAACGCGAGTGGTATTGTAATGTTGATATGTCAAAATACATTGCCTACCTTATCGACACTTTGAACTATGATAATTCTATCAGCGACCTTTTAAATCCTTCCGACCGTATCAATGCATTGATGGAAAAACACAATAAAGATTTAAAGAAAAAATAAATAAGAACTTTTTACAAACAAAAACTGGTCAAGTATCTACAATTATACTTGACCAGTTCTTTCATATAACAGCAAGTTTTGGTTATAAATAAAAACTCATAAATCATAGGTAATAATTAAAATATATAAATCAACTATGCCTTTTTTAAATTGCCAAAACTTCATTTTCACTTAACATCACAGTAAGCAGAAACCACAACATTTGACTGAATACGTTCATCATATAGCACGCATATATCGCCATCTTCTTCGTTTATTCGTGTGGGATTAATCCGTTCATCAGATTCTTTCCATTTTACTGCTCTAAATTCTGGCGCTTTCAAGGCATATCTATAAGATACACCAGATTTAACTGTAGTATCCACATATGATAGTTCAGTAGTAACACCTATCAATGTCCATGTTTCTTCTCCCTTTATCTGTCGATATATATAATAACGTTCCGAGTCTTCTGCTTGTTCCCAAGTGAGTTGGACTGCCTCAGTGGTTACAGTTGACTTCAAAATATCCGGCACAGTTTTGAGGTAATGAATGCGCGTATATCGTTTATCGTCATAACGATTATGTTTCCACTCCATAGCCCAATCCTGAATAAAATATCTATTCTCACTTATAGGTTCATCTAGCATCGATATAAAACAATAGGCTTGAGTGTAAACACAAAAGTCCTTATGACTTCCCCTAAAAGGATTACCGTTGATTAATACAGGTCCACCATCAATTCCCAAAGTGGCTTTTCGTAGATTTTTACAATTTAAAAAGGAACTGTATAATGCACTGCCTCCAGGGATATATACCTCTTCTAATGCGTTCAAATTATTGAAAGGCGTAGCACCTACACCATAGATTTCTAAGGAGCAATCGATACACGCGTCATACATATGACAAATCTCCGCTCTAGGGTTATCCATTATCACTGGGCTATTAAATTCCAAGGATGTTATACCATCACAATCCAAGAAAGCGGCATTACGTAATAGCTCCAATTTTTCCGGAAACACCACCTTGGTTAATCGGTCACAATTGATAAAACTATCCTGTATGGTGCACAGAGAGGAAGGAAAAGAAACGCTCTCTAAAGCGTGCATATCATTAAAGGAATTATATATACCTGTGACTCCTTCACTTATAACCAAGTGTTTTACCTTCTTATCCACCTTAATCACAGAAAGTTTGGTATCCTTGTTTGCAATATAAGTGATTTTACGTGGATACAATTCAACTAATTGTCGACTTACAGATACAGTTAGTGTGCCAGTAGCGGCATCAAACTTTGTTTCAATCTCCTTTTTTTCGGGCAAAGATGGTATCTCGGAAGGTAGGTTTTGATCGGCATTGCGGACTTCAACATCAAAGGTGACATGACTATCAAAATTGATATATTCATCAAGTGGCGAGTCGGATTCGGTAGTAATCGTTGTACTGACCAAATTGTCTGTTTGTACAGTAGATTGAATATCAGTAGCATCGACACCAGCACTAGAACAACCAGATAAGCACAACATAATCGCACACAAAACCGCTAAACATGCTTTCTTTCTATCCATATAACAATCCCCCATCCCACAGTTTAATGTATATGATATAGTATATCGGGCACTATGTCAATATAAAAGTGCATATATAATTACCTTGAGGCACCTTGCGATTGCCTTTTACTATATATACACGGTTGAAAGGTAAATCTTGACTTTTTTACCTTTTTGGAGTATTCTATATTTAATGTTAAAATATAGAATTAAGCTTTCTTTTGTTTGTTTAATAAGGAGAGTATTATGGATATATTAATGAAATTTAGAAAATCAATAATGCTAATCGCTAGAATTTTAATAATTTTGGCAATGGCCTTTGTTTTTATTGATTGTTGGAAAAGTAATTACCAAATTGCACTGTTCAGCAACAAGGGAAACTATGTTGTTGTTTTTTCGTATTTGATTATTCTTATTGTTTTTAACACCTTGTACGGTGGTATGAAAATCGGCGTTTTAAGGCTTCACGAGGTTATTTACAGTTTTTCGCTTTCAATGTTTTTTACTAATTTTGTTATGTATTTAGAGCTTTGCCTTATAGCCCGCGAGCTTTTGTCACCCGTTGCTCTTTTAGGTGCGGTTGTGTTACAGTTTTTTATTGTATTTTTTGGATGCTATGCCGCAAACACACTATATTATTGCTTATACAAGGCAAGAAAAATTATTGCGATTGTCAAACCAGAAATTGACCGCACTCATATAGTTGAAAAAATGATCAAAATCAAGGAACGTTATAATATAGAAAAGGTTGTTAAAACCGATTCCGGTGAGGAAGAAATTTTTAATGCTATTAACTCATTTGAGGCGGTTTTAATCGGCGATATTGAAAAATCCTTACAAAACAAGATTTTAAATTATTGTTATAAAGAGCGTAAACGAATTTACCTGTTGCCATCTAGTAACGATATAATTATTAACAACTGCTACCAAAGTCAGATTTTCGATACTCCCCTATTAGTATGTAGAAACCGCGGATTGACTATTGAACAACAAATTATCAAAAGGTGTTTTGATATACTTGTTTCGGGAATTATTTTAATTATAACAAGTCCAATTATGTTTATAACTGCACTTTGTATTAAACTTTATGATAATGGCCCGATTTTCTTTAAACAAAATCGAGTTACTAAGGACGGTAAAATATTCAATGTTTTGAAATTCCGTTCGATGATTGTTGATGCGGATAAAATCAAACGAAGAAAAGCCACCGACCACGACGACAGAATCACACCTATTGGCAAAATCATTCGCCCTTTAAGAATAGACGAATTACCGCAGCTTATAAACATCTTAATTGGTGATATGTCACTTGTTGGTCCTCGCCCCGAAAGAACCGAAAATGTTTTTGAGTATACTCAGTTGTTGCCCGAATTCGACCTTAGGCATCACGTTAAAACAGGTCTTACGGGTTATGCACAGATTTATGGCAAATACAATACTTCTCCGCAAGATAAATTAAATATGGACTTAATTTATATTGAAAGATATTCTCTGCTTTTAGACCTTAAACTTTTGGTACTAACCATCAAAATTTTGTTTATGCGTGAAAGCACAGAGGGTTTTTCGGATGAAGAAAGCTTTATTGGCAATAAAGAAAAATCAAATAAGGAGAAAAATAATGGGTAATTTTAACACAACATTAGTTGTTATGGCAGCAGGTATGGGAAGTAGATTTGGTGGTCTAAAACAGCTTGAACCGGTTGGAAATAATGGCGAGGTTTTGCTTGACTACTCGGTTTATGATGCTGCAAAGGCAGGTTTTAATAAGGTTGTTTTTGTAATAAAACACGCCATCGAAAAAGATTTTCGTGAGCTTGTTGGTAAACGAATTGAAAAAAAGATTGATGTAGATTATGCTTTTCAGGAATTAGATAAACTGCCAAGTGGATTTACGCTACCTCAAGAAAGAGAAAAGCCTTGGGGCACGGGTCATGCAATTTTGTGTTGCAAAGACCTTGTTAACCAACCATTTGCCGCAATAAATGCAGATGATTTTTACGGTGCCTCTGCCTATAAGCAGATAAACAACTATCTTGCTAAGCAAAACGGCGACTATTGTATGGTTGGATTTAGACTTAAAAACACCCTAACAGATAATGGCACAGTTTCTCGTGGTGTATGTGTAACTAACGATAATCAAAATCTTACCAACATAACCGAAATCACTAATATTATTGATTGCTCATATGAAAATGAGGACGGTAAAAAAATCATTTTAGACCCAAACACCGTTGTTTCAATGAATATGTGGGGCTTTACCCCCGACTTGTTTGGATATTTAGAAACTGGCTTTGAAAAGTTTTTAAAAGAAAAAATCAATGTTCCAAAATCTGAATACTTTCTACCTTTTCAAATTGATGAGCTTATTAAAAAGGGTGAAAAACAGGTTAAGGTTTTGGTTGCCGAAGATAAGTGGTACGGTATGACCTATAAAGAAGATAAGCCTGTTTTAAAGGCCGCAATCGATAAAATGACTAAAGACGGTTTGTATGACAATATATAAATAAAGCAATAAATACACAAAAAACACTTGCAAAATTTGTGAGTGTTTTTTGTTTTTTATTTAATAAAAATGTAGAAATTTATCTCAAATTGTGATAATATATATTATGTATAGGTTTGCAAAACTTTAATTATCTTTTGGGAGGAGAAATTTTGTGGCTAAATCAGTCTTTAACAAAAATATTAGGCCATGCTGTGTATATTGTGCCAATGCCAAAATCAGTACTTCCTTAAAGCTAGTTTTCTGCAAATATAAAGGTCCCGTATCCGAAAATGATTTTTGCAGAAAATACATATACGACCCACTTAAAAGAATTCCAAAAACATCCGCACAGCTCCCCGAGTTTAGCGATGATGATTTTGCTTTATAATAAAATGGAGGTTTATCGTGCAAAGAACAGATAATAATATTACACCCGAAGAACGTGGTCTTGTTTTTGGCAGAAATGCCGTTTTAGAGGCTGTTCGTTCAGGTCGTGAAATTGATAGAGTTTATATTATAAAAGGCACCGTAGCAGGTGCTCTGGTTCCTATCATTGAAAAATGCAGAGCCAAGAAAATACCAATAAAAGAGGTTCCGTCACAAAAACTTGATTTTATAACAGGTAACGCCACACATCAAGGTATTGTAGCCTCTGTTGCGGCTAAAAGCTATTGTACTCTTGAAGATATCTACAAATCTGCAGAGCAAAAGGGTTCTTCTGCGTTTGTTATAATTTGTGATGGCCTTGAAGACCCACACAATCTTGGCGCAATTATCAGAACCGCCGAAGCAACGGGTGTTGATGGTATTATCATACCCAAGCATCGTAGTGTTTCGGTTAATGCTACGGTTGCTAAATCGGCAAGTGGCGCTTTAGAATATGTAAACATATGCAAGGTTACAAATATCCCCAATGCAATTAATAAACTTAAAGAAAACGGATTTTGGGTGTATGGCGCCGATATGGACGGCGAAAATTGGTTCACTCCCGATTTTTCGGGTAAGGTTGCTATCGTAATTGGCTCTGAGGGTAACGGAATCAGTCGCCTTGTTAAAGATAAGTGTGATGGTATTGTTTCAATGCCAATGTGTGGAAAAATCAACTCTTTAAACGCATCTGTTGCAGCAGGTGTTTTAATGTATGAGGTTACACGACAAAGACTAAAAAAATAATTATATAGATAGGACGGATTTTTTGTGGGAATTTTTAAAAGGCGCAAGGATGATGAGGCCTTTAAAATCCAATTAGAGCGCGAGGCTCTAGACAGAATGAATGGAACTAATACTGATTCAGATTTATCTCTTCCTCTGTCTTCACAGAGGGATGATTCTGCGTGGAATATTAGGGGTAATGTAGCGGCACCACATACAATTACCGCAGAAGAATTAAATGGCGCTACTCCCCCTGCTACCAACCAAACACCCGGTGCAACTGTAAAGGTTAATAATATTCCTATGTCTGCCACTACCGAAACTGAATCTGCATCAAGCTTTTTATATAAGAAAATGACTGAGGCGCGTAAGCAATCATTAGAAACTGTTGTAACTGTTGAACCAGAGCAAGAAACATCAAACATTTCTGTGCCTGCAACACAGGTTAGTGAGGCACAGAAGCCAGATACCGCGCCTACGCAAGAGATTCCTGAAAAGAGTCAAGAACTTAATATAGATGAGATGATTCGTTCATTACGAGAAATGACAAACTCCGAATTGGATAAAGAAAATCCTCAAACCACATTATCCAATGATGATAAGACAATATCACCACACACCACAGAATCAAAGGTTGTTTTAGAAAACACTAAGAACAATACCGATATCCCACCTGCTGTTGACCCGCAAAAAGCAAAATTAGCAGAAGAACGCCGCACCTCCCTACTTGCAAGATGCAACGCGTTTTTAGAGGATGATGAAGTTGGAACTGTTAAAATCGATACAGAAAAATATAAACTAGAAAGTGTTGAATCAATCCTTAAAGACTTTGAGGAAAGAGCTTCTCAACGTGCTATGAAAACCTTTAACCAAACTACTCCTAAGCCAAAGTCAGATATCCCCCAAGCAACAACTTTAAATGATAATCAAAAAACAGAACAAAATATTGAAAAGACAACTGTTTTTTCTGCTATTGATACCAAAGAAGAACTCGATAAAACTCAGGTTGTTGAGTTGGATTTAAATCAAAATGATAACCCAAAACCTGTTAAACATTACTTTACTGCCCCCGTGCAACCAAAGCGAAATCAAACGGCAGATGTTGATGCAACTCGCGTTATGAGTGATGTTGATGTTGAAAAAATTGCTCTCACCTCTACTATTTCAAGCGAAAAGACAAGCATTTTTGATGCACTTAATATACCAAAGCCCGAAGAAAAAATTGATATTAAGAATTTTGAGCCAAAAGAAAATATTTCTAAACCCATTGAAGAACAACAAACCCCACAAATAGATGATTACAATTCTATTGATGACAAAAGTAGAGTTATGGGCGAACTAATATCCAAACGCAAAAACGCCTCAATAAAATCTGTTATAAATCTTTTGTTACTAATTCCTGCAATTTTACTTTTAACTCCGTTAGTGGCTTCTTTAACCGCTATAAACCCAATTTTCCCTTTTGTTTTAGAGTTTGTTGTTTTGGTTATTGCTATGATTACAAACTTTGACTCGGTTAAAAGCATCCTTTCGGTTTTCAATAATAACCCAAAGGAAAAAGCTGCATCAGGTTTTGCGATTTTGGGCGTATTACTATTTTCTGTTGTGCAACTAATTTCAAAAAGAGATTTTATAAGCCTTTCTGCGCTTATTTTAATTTCCTTTTTATTCAACTCTCTTTCTGATAGAAATTATTTTAATGTTGCAATTTATAACTTTGATTTAATCGCAAATCCAAACCGCAAAAAAGCAGTTGCAATTATTAAAAACAAAACCGCAACCGAGTCTATTGTAGGTAATTCTATTGACGGTGGCTCCCTTGTGTGCTGTGGTGCAGATACTATAAATATTAAAAACTTTTTAAAATATACCTATTGCAACAATCCTTCTAGTAAAAAAATCAAAAATGTTACTGTTTTTGGTCTTGTTTTAAGCATTATCATTTTAATTTTAATATTGCTATTCACAGATATAGAAATCGCTTTGGCACTTTCATATTTCTGCATTTCACTTTGTATTACTGCCTCACCTGTAACACTTTTAACATCAAGACTACCCTTTAAAATTGCTAACAGCAGACTAAAATTATATGATGCTATGTTAACAGGCTATCGTGCTGCAGATGAATTAGATTTATGCAACGGTGTTGCAGTTAGCTGTACCGACCTATTCCCCGAAGGCTCAATCAGATTAGTTGATATGAAGTTATTAAGTCCTAATCCCATCGACCAATCTATGATAGATGCCGCCGCCCTTGCAGATGCTATTGGCAGTCCAATCGCGGGAATTTTTAAACAGGTTAGCACTGCCTCATCATACACACAAAAGCCCCTTAAGGTTGACTCATTTGTATACGAGGATAAAATGGGTATTTCGGGTTGGGTTGATGACAGAAGAGTTTTTGTTGGTAACCGCGTTTTAATGGAAGCTCACGGCTTTACAAACCTACCACCTATTGAGCTTGACAAAAAAATAATGCGAAAAGGCTACTTCCCCGTTTATCTGGTTAGCGACAATGTTCCTTGTGCTCTACTAATAGTTAAATATGCACCCGATGAAGAGATTGCATATGAACTAAGGCGCCTATGTAATACAGGCACAACCGTTTTAATCCATAACTGCGACCCAAATATTAGCGAACAAATGATATGTGACTATTTTGGTCTGTATAGCGAAAGTGTTTATGTAATGTCTAAACAGGGCTCTCTAGCCTTTGAAAACATTTCAAAAACTCGCAAGGATGTTTCGGCAGGTGCCGCTTATAAAGGTAATGTTTGCGGTTTATTTGCAAACTTAACCGCATCTATCAACATTAAGCGCTCTATTGCTGTAATGACAGCACTTTACGTTGCGTTTGTTGTGCTTGGTTTATTTGCATTGGCGGTTTTAATTTTCACTCCAACCCTATCAAGCATCAATTCAGTTGTTGCTATTGTTTTTCAACTTATAACAACACTTATTGTTTGTTTGCCTCCGCTTTTTAAAAGACCATAAGTTCTTGAAATATAATGAGTTTTATGTTAAAATGAGTCATAGCCTAACTATGACTCATTTTTTGGAGATAAAATATGAAAAATATTTCTATTAAGGCTTTTTTTAAAAGTTCTATCGATGAAAAAATTTTATATTTACTGGCTTTATCTGTTTTCTTGCCATTTTATTTAACCGCAGTAGCTTTGATTGCGGCATTTTGTTATGTTTTAATTTCAAATAAGCTTAAAGATGATTTTAAGAAAAACGGCAGAACTCTAATTATAGTATTCACTGTTTACTCTATTGTTGTGGCACTTTGCTACCTCAATTTTATTGGTGCAATTTGCTCGATAGCGTTTTTTATGCTAATCTATATATCCGCATATGCCAGAAAATTTTATACTGCAGAGTCTTTTGAAAATCTGCTTGATATTTGCACAATTTGTGGACCTATTACAGGTATATTGTGCCTTATTGAATATTTACAGCTTGTATTTAATGCCGATGCAAACGAGGAATTGCGTTGTGAGCTTTTTTACTTTAACAGTAACTATCTTGCAACCGTTTTAGGAACTGTAATTATAATTTGCGCTTATAAAATTGTTATAAAAAAGCGCAAAATTCCGCTATATTTTATCTCAGCCTTTATAACCGCATTCGGTGCTTATCTAACAGGAAGTATGTTTGTTTGGATAGAGGTTTTTGTTGGTTGCGCGGTGCTTTTAATGATTTCAAGAAAGCAACAGCTTTTAAGTATTCTTATGCTACTTGCAGGAACTGCAACAATCGTACTTTATTTTATACCTGATATCCTACCCCGTATTGAACACGCAGGCGGAACAACAAATAACAGAATCCGTATTTGGACTGTTTGTATTGATGCAATAAAAAACACGCCCATTTTTGGACGCGGTTTTTTAACTTATTTTCATATTCATACTGATTATCCAAACAGTTACGTTTCTACACACGCTCACAACATACCAATGGAGCTTATAATGTGCTTTGGTATAGTTGGCACAATAATTTTAGCAATATTTTTTGCTATATATTACAAACGAATTTTTGTGTGCAGAAACGCACAGTCTAAATATTATTTTTCCTCAATCGCTATCGCCTTAACCGCCGCGATTGCCGCCCACGGACTAATTGATTTAACATTCATGTGGGTTCAAACAGGTTTGCTTTACTGTCTTTTAATGGGTGGATTTGGAGTTGAGGAACACTTACTTAAAATCAAGAAATAAAATTTTATATTTTTATCTGCATTAGAATTGTAACTCGCTGTAATTGGGTTACAATTCTAATTTCATATCCCCATCTTTAATCCAACCAAGTTTTCGCATTGCAGAAGAAATTCCCACTGCCAAAAGTGCAGGTAAAACAAAATGCATAACAAGCATCTCTAAAAGCACTACCCAACTTGCAGTACCAGCAGAAGTCATTGTCTGATAGGTCATAATCTGACCCACAAAACCGCAAGTTCCCATACCTGAACCCGTTGCATTATTTGTCATTTTTAGCAAACAGGTTGAAATAGGACCTAAAATTGCACTTGTTAAAATTGCAGGTAACCAAATAATTGGCTTTTTAACGATATTTGGAACTTGCAACATACTTGTACCAATTCCTTGTGCAAAAACACCGCCAAGTTTATTTTCGCGATAACTAGCAAAGGCAAAGCCTATCATATTTGCACAACAACCGATAGTTGCGGCACCCGCGGCAATGCCGCCAAGATTTAAAATAACTCCAATAGCTGCCGAACTTATAGGCAGTGTTAAAATCATACCCATCAAAACCGAAACAACAATACCCATTATAAATGGTTGTTGCTCTGTTCCCCAGTTAATTAAATTACCAAGTTGTGTCATTAAAGATGAAATTGGAGGACCTAATAACAAACCTGCAACTGAGCCTGCACCGATAGTTACAATAGGTGTTAAAATTATATCTATCTTTGTTTTTCCTGCTATTAAATGTCCAACCTCAATAGCAACATATGCCGCTAAAAAAGCACCAAGTGGTTCACCAGGACCCGCAAAAGTAATAACACCATTAGCAAATACAGTTCCTGCTAGAATTTTAGTGGCAAAACCACCTACCATACCTGCCGTCATTGAAGAAATAACAACAGCGGGTGATTCTTTAAATTTATAAGCAACACCGCCACCAATACCTGCGCCTGTAAGAGCGGTTGCAACCTTGCCGATAGCAATAATACTAGCACCAACCGAAGTGCTTATGTAATCACCAACAAAATCGCCTATTTGAACAATAATCGTTCCAATAATTAGTGTTGAAAACAAACCTAAAGCCATTCCGCTTAGTCCATCAATAAACACTCTGTTAAGCCATTTTTTTATTAAATTCATTTCAACGTCCTCTCCTTTGTAAAAAAAAAAATTTAAAAAATTTCACCATTTACAATTAACTTAAAAGCATTTTCAAACAATGCCTTTGCAAGTTCTTCTCCGTTTGTTACTCTTTTATTAAAAGCCACACCGGCATTACCACAGACAGAAGCGTTGTGCGTATCAGAACCCGAAATTGCGATTAAACCGTTTTGCTCACACAACTCGGTAGCCATAAGATTTTCATCTGCAGAGTTATAAAAATTATAAACCTCTATTCCATCTACCAACTCGGGAATTGGCGGCACAGACATATCTATATAATCGCGCTTTCTATATGGGTGTGCTTGTGCCACAAACCATTCATTATTATGGCAAAACTCTGTAAATTGTTTGATATCCATACTTTCTATTTCGGGGTGTTCGGCTAAAAATTCGGGTGTAATATCACCGTAGACTAAAACCTCTTTACCATTACCATAAGCATGTTCAAAACCGATGATAACATCGATGCCTAACTCCTTGCCCAAGCGCTTTGCCTCATCGTACGGAGAAAAATACGCATACATTCTTTCTTTCCACTCAAGTGAGCGAGAAATCGCCGTATTACCATGAATAAAATGGTCAGTAAACACAACACCGGCATAGCCTAGTTCTGCATACCTTTTAACAAACTCCTCTGCCTTAGACACACCGCATTTACTTACCTCACAACAATGAAGATGCATCTCATATCTAAACATAAAATCACCTTTTTAAATAGTTTAAATAATCCTCTAAAATCATTGTTGCCGCAACGGCATCAACAACTGCCTTGCGCTTTTTACCCCTTGTATTAGTAGCGTTTAGCGCGTGATGAGCCGAAACTGTGGTGCATCTTTCGTCCCACATAACGACCTCACCGTTAGTAAATAGAGCCTTAAGTTTTTCTGCCATCTCAGTACATTCCTGTGCTTTGAAGCCAAGTGAACCATCCATATTTTTTGGTAACCCTACAACAATTTTTTCAGCATTCAGTAGTTCTGCTTGTTCAATTATCTTTTGAATTAGCTTATCTTTATTCCATTCATTGATAACAGTTTTAGGAAATGCAAAGCTTTCAGAAATATCCGACGCGGCTATTCCCGTTCTTGCGTCCCCAAGGTCAACCGACATAATAATCATAACAATTCACCCTTAATCTCTTTTAGTTGTATCGGGCTTTTTAGCAAACAGGCTTGTTATTCTGCTTCTTTTTGGTAAACAGCCCTCCGGAAGATGCGAAGTATCATTAAACATAACGATTTCGGGCAATTCGCCATCTTCAAACCTAAGTAAAAATACACCTGTATTATCTGCCCAGTTTACTGTATATAACTCTTCAATCGGCTTACCCTGGGCGTTACACATAATATTTCTTATTGTGCATCCGTGTGATGCTAAAGCAACTGTTCTACCCTCATTCTCGGAAAGGATTTCCATAACGGCTTCCCAAGAGCGTTTATAAACGCTTGTCATAGGTTCGCCATCTTTTGCGTGGAACTTATGTGGCTCAACACTCCAATTATACTCCAGCTCAGGTCTGGTTTTGGGAAAATCAACCCAACTAATACCCTCAATTTCGCCACCATCAATTTCAATTAGTTTATTATTGATTTTAATCGGCAGATTGTGATATTTATTAACCGCCTCTGCAGTTTTAAAAGCTCTTTTTAAGGGGCTTGAATATATAGCATCAAGCTTTATATCCTTAAAACGCTCTGCAACACAAGACAACTGTTTTTCGCCTAATTCTGTTACATCACAATCAGAAATTCCTTGAAATGTTCGATTTTGATTACCCATAGCCTCGCAATGACGCACTATGTAAATTTTTGTCATTAAAATACTCCTTTGTAAAGGTTTATATTATTATAAAACTTTATTTTTAAAAAATCAATATAACTAACAAAATAAATAAAAAATATACCCTATGCATAAAACATAAGGCACATTTTAAAATAAACTAATTAAACTGTATACGCATCATCGGGTTCAAGCAAGTTTGATGAAACAATATTGTAGCCAAAAGCACTACCATCGTTTTCAACAAAAACAGTTTCGCACATTGCTAGATACTCAAAACCATCGCAAGGATATACAGTAACATTTGATACAACTTTATATCCACCATCAATTACTTCAATAGAGGTTATGTTGTGTTTATAATCATCGTAACCTCTTGGTAATACAACAAATTTTCCATCATCAGCGGGTGCAAAATCATACTCAGCGGCGGTTGGGTCAACCTGACGACCGTACATACCTGCAATAAAGCCTAAAACCAAGCATTTATCAATTTGACCATCCTCTGCTTTATCCAACAAAGCAAGAATTGAATTCTCAATAATCAATAAATCGGATTCAAAGTCGGTGTCATAAACGTAGTTATGGTTAAGCATATTTTCAAAACGAACTTTTATCACACCATCTTCAACATTACTTACGACTTCATTATTTGAAACAACATCTGTTTTTACACCAACGGGCGCAGATGCAGGAAACACAAATAATATTGCGATTACAACTAAAAATGATAAAATTCTTTTTGCCATATGCTCACCTCATTTCTTCGATATTATTATTATACACAAACCAAACTCAAAAGTCTTTTCATTTTGTTTACATTTTAATATCAATTTGGTGACAAAAAATTACAAACTTGCAACACTTTTTATTATCGTATTTGTAAAAAACACTAGACTTTTAGAATTAAATAAGATATAATTATATGAGTAATTTATTTTCCATCAATAAGGAGGAGTTTTCACCAATGAAAATTACAAAGAAATTTATCGCCGCCATACTTTCCGGCTGCGTAATGTTATCAATGTGTGGTTGTCACGGCAAGGATGAAGTTGCCCTTACCATCAATGATACACAAATTAAATCTGCTCTCTACCTCAATGCATTATTAGAATGTGATTCCGAAGCAAAGCAACGAGTTGACGAAGAAATTGCAAATGATAAAACCTCTTCCGAAACCGAAACCACCGAAGAAACCGATTACTACGCTCAAAAAATCGATGGCTTAAGCTATGAGGATTATGTTATCTCAAAAACTATTGAGCGTTGCAAAGAATATGTTTTTTATCAGGAACTTGTTGAGGATAAAAAAATCAAGCTAACCGATGAAGAAAAATCCGAGGCAGAAAGCTACGCTGAATATTATTGGAGTTATGGTGCAAGTTCTGTATACGAGGCAAACGGCGTATCGTTAGATACATACAAAAAAGCCTTCACATACAGCTACTATTCAAATGCATACTTTATGTCACTCTATGGTAAAGACGGCGAAAAAGAAGTTGCAAAAAAAGATATCCTAAAAACAATGACCGAAAAATTTGCTCTTGTTTACACCCTTGCAACCTCTTATACAGAGGAAACAACAGATGATGAGAAAAAGGCAACAAAAGCAAAATTTGAGGAGTATGCAAAAGACTTAGAAAAAGGCAAAGATTTTGAAGATATTTACATTGAATACAATCAAATCACCCAAGAGCAGTTAGAAGAACAAGAAAAAACAGAAGCAGAATCTACTGAAGAAATGCCAAAAGACAGATATGCTTCCATTATTGGCGACGAAAATACCGACTATGCTGACGAAAACTTTGAAACTGTTTATGATATGAAAAAGGGCGAAGTTAAGCTTATCGAGGGCGAGGATAACGCTTGTACCATTTATGTTAAGCTTGATATCTCAGAGGATGAATATTATCTAAATAGCCTTAATGATTCTATTCTTTATATTTTAAAACAAGAAGAATTCGATAAGCTTGTTACTAAAAAAACAACCGATTTTAAGGTTGACAACAACAAATTTGCTACTAAACGTTTTAAGGTTAAAAAGATTGTATATCCCGAAGAAAATGCATAATAAAAACTTTATCCCACTTTCCTCCTTGGAAAGTGGGATTTTTTTGTATACACAAAAATCCGAGAGTTACAAAAGTAGCTCTCGGATTTAGAAGTTTGAATATTATTTGCTAATTATTCAGCCTCGGTAGCTTCAGGAGCAGCTTCCTCAGTAGCTGGAGCTTCTTGTGTTTCCTCAACAGTAGCCTCAACTGACTCTGCAGTATCGTTCAAGATTTCCTCTTCCTCTGCTGCTTTAGGGTCAAGCAAAGCTCTTATTGAAAGACTGATACGCTTTTTATCCTCATCAATGCCGATAATCTTAACATCAACCTCTTGGCCGATTTTAAGCTCATCTTGAGGTTTTTCAATTCTGCGGTCAGCAATTTGAGAAATATGAATCAAACCATCAACACCGGGAATAATACGAGCAAATGCGCCATAGGTTGTCATATTAACTATTGTAGCCTTAACAACGTCTTTATCTGCATACTCGTTTTTGAATATTGTCCACGGATTATCCTCAGGTTTTTTATAGCCCAAAGAAATTTTCTTTTTATCGGTATCAATATCCTTAATATAAACCTCAATAGTATCGCCAACGCTTACAACCTCAGCAGGATTCTTAATACGTTGCCAAGAAAGTTCAGAAATATGAACCATACCATCAACACCGCCAAGGTCAACAAAAGCGCCGTAGCCTGTGAGTGATTTAACAACACCGCTAAATACATCGCCTACTGCAACATTCTCCCAGAATTTTGCCTCTTGCTCCTTACGTGCCTCTTGAAGAACTGCACGAACTGAACCAATAACACGACGACGACGGCCAATCTCTAAAACCTTAAAGGAAACTGTTTGACCCTTTAATGGTTCAAGGTCTTCACCACGAATTACAGTTGCTTGAGAAGCAGGAACAAATACGCGGAAGCCCAAAGCAGTTACAATCATTCCACCCTTAATAATCTCTGAAACAACACCATCTAAAACAGTGCCGTTTTCACTTGCCTCAACAATCTTATCCCAGTTGGCAATATTATCATAACGGCGTTTAGAAAGCATTATTGTGCCTTCCTGATCATTAGTTTTCATAACAATGAGGTCTAACTCATCGCCAATTTTTACAGCTTCTAAAAGCTTTACATTTGGGTCATAAGAGAACTCAGATGCCGGAACATAACCGGTCTGTTTACGGCCGATATCTACCTGTATTTCGGTAGGACCAACCGCAAGAACTACACCATGCACTTTCTGATCTGTATTTAAACTGCTGAGCGAAAGTTCAAGTGCCTCCTCAAAGGACATATCGTCCGAAATTTCTGCACCGATATTAAGCTCATCAGTGGTTTTAATTGTTTCTGTCATAATTGAAATGACCTCCTTTATAATACCCGCAGGTGTTGATGCACCCGCTACAACTCCAACCTGCTTAGCATTTTTAAACCAAACCCCATTTACCTCATCCGCCGTTTCGACAAGATATGTATGCTCACAATTTGCTTTGCAAATAGCAAACAATTTATTGGTATTTGAACTATGCCTACCGCCAACCACTATCATAGTGTCTGACTCAGCAGAAAGGTCAGCCGCCTCAGACTGCCTTTTTGAAGTCGCATTACATATTGTATCAAAAATCGTTGCATTTGTACATACCTTTTTTAAAATTTTTTCAGTTTTTTTGAATGTTTTTTCATTAAAAGTTGTTTGTGCAACGACAGATACAGCATTTTTTTTAAGCTCGGGATGATTTTTTAATAGTTCTATCAAATTTTCTTCACTTGAAAAAACATATGACAAACCATTGATATGCCCTCTTATGCCTATTACCTCATTATGAGTTTCATCACCCGCAATAAGAATTATATCACCCTCATTTGAGCGCTGATTTACGATATTGTGAATTTTAGAAACAAAGGGACAGGTTGCATCCTCTACCCTTTTTGCAAACTTTTTGCTTAACTCATACACCTCAGCAGCGACACCGTGTGAACGAATAACAAGAATTTCATCGCTTTTTACTTGGTCTGGGGTATCAATAATTCTAACACCCTTTTTCTTTAAGCTATCAACCAACTGAGCATTATGAATTATGGGTCCTAAAGTGCAAACCTTTTCGCCGTTATCAACAAACTGTTCGACCATATCAACAGCGCGATTAACACCAAAGCAAAATCCCGCTGTTTTTGCCAATTTAATATTCAATTAGTCCATCTCCCAAAGAGTTTTAATATTATTCATTATCCCCTCAGAAACTCGGCGAATCTCAGCGCGTTGAGTTTCATCCTCTGTGGGCTCTATATAAGAAATTGGTTTGCCAATTCTAATGGTTGCCTTACAAAACAGTTTAAAGGTTTTCGTGCTGTAACGAATCGAAACAGGCAAAATAGTTGCTTTGGTTTTTATAGCAATCAATGCCGCGCCCGACCGAACCTTGCCGAGCTCCCCCGTTTTTGAGCGAGTACCCTCGGGGAAAATACCAAGTACATTACCCTCATTGATAACGCTACAAGCCCTATCGATAGCTCCTGTATCCCCTTTTCCGCGTTTTACTGCAAAGCAGCCTAACGCTTCAAAAAACCACTTTAAAAAGGAAAATTTAAAAATTTCTTCCTTCGCCATATAGCAAATTTGATTTTTAAAGGGCACCGCTATTACAAACATATCCGCAATAGATGTATGATTAGCGCAAAGCATATATGCCTCATTTTTAGGAATATTTTCTCTGCCAACGCATTTAACCCTTATAAACAGACGGATAAACGGATAGACTATCCATCTCATAACCCTATAAAACATAAATTATTTTCCAGCCTTAATTTTATTTTCAATAGTTGAAAGTAATAACTTGAAGGAACCCTCTAAATCAGCCTCGGTAGTGTCTACCAAAGCCGCATCATCCGCCTGTTTTAAAGGAGCAATTGCTCTATGCGAATCCTGATAATCTCTTTGCTCAATATCTTTTAAAACCGAATCAAAATCTACTTGTTGACCCTTTTCAATAAGCTCATTATAACGGCGCTTTGCACGAGCAACGGGTGAAGCAGTTAAAAATATTTTAACCTCGGCATCGGGCAAAACGACCGTTCCGATATCTCTGCCATCCATAACAACAGAATTTCTTTTTGCCAGAGCCCTTTGCATATCCAGTAAAAAAGCGCGTACTATCGGCAAAGCAGAGCTTGATGATGCCATCATAGAAACCTCAGGAGTTCTGATAAGCGAATTAACATTCTCGCCATCTAAAACAACAACCTGTTCTCCACCCTCAAAGCGAATATCAAGTTCGGTTGATTTAAGCATTTCCTCAACCTTGGAAATCTCATCACAAGAAATACCCATTCTAATCATTTTAAGGCCAACTGCCCTATAAAGCGCACCTGTATCAACATAAATAAAATTCATATGCTTGGCAACTCTTCTTGCCAAGGTGCTTTTACCCGCACCTGCAGGACCATCAATTGCTATTGCTATCATATGTATAACCCCTTTTTATAAATTCCTTTTTATAAATTTATTCCAGCTAAATAGCCTGTAGAAAAAGCTATTTGCAAATTATAACCACCTGTATATGCATCGACATCCAAAACCTCACCCGAAAAATAAAGTCCCTCTACAAGCTTAGATTCCATCGTTTTGGGATTAACCTCTTTAACCGACACGCCACCGCGTGTAATTACCGCCTCTGAGAAAGGTCTTAAACCTGTAACAGTTAAAGGTAACGCCTTTAGGGTGTTAACAAGCGATCCTCTTTGCTCCCTTGTTAAAGAGTTAACCTTGGTATGAGGATTTATTCCCGCCGAGGAAACAACAACTGAAATCAACTTTTTAGGAAGCAATCCGTCCAAAGCACCAATCAGTTCTTTATTTTTATACATTTCAAAATCTCTGAGCACTCGTTTATCCAACTGTTCGTTAGAAAGAGCGGGTTTTAAATCAATAAATGCCTCGCACTTGTCGTTTTTAAAATCGCAATCAACCACAGCAGAAGCACTTAAAACAAGAGGACCTGAAATTCCAAAATGAGTGAAAAGCATTTCTCCCTGCTCGGAATAATTTTCTTTGTCATTAACCTTAACTGTGAGTTTTACATTTTTTAGGCTCAGTCCCGAAAGGGCACTGCAAAAGCCTTCATATACTTCAAAAGGAACAAGTGACGGCCTGATTTCTGTTACTGTATGACCAAGTTTTTTGGCAAATCTATAACCATCACCCGTAGAGCCTGTTGCGGTGTATGAACAACCGCCTGTAGCGATTAAAACGCTATCTGAATCAAAATATCTGCCATCAGTGCAGGTAACGGCTTTTACCCTACCATCCTCGGTGATTATATCTGAAACCTCGCCTTGAGTGATTATAACACCCGATTTTTTAACCGCTTTTACCAAACCATCAACAATATCAACAGATTTATCCGAAACGGGAAAAACTCGATTACCACGTTCTGTTTTTAAAGGCACACCTTCGTTTTCAAAAAACGACATTGTATCCTCAGAAGAAAACGCCGAAAAAGCCGAATATAAAAATCTACCATTACGGCAAGTATTGGATATCAGTCCATTCAAATCGGTGTTATTGGTTAAATTGCATCGACCTTTACCGGTGATCATAATTTTTCTGGCAGGGCGCGGCATTTTTTCAATTACTATAACCTTTTTACCGCATCTTGCCGCAGTAACTGCCGCCATTAAACCCGAAGCACCGCCGCCTATTATAACGACCGAATTCTTCATATATTCTTCCTCATTTCAGAAATTTTTGCACCGAAGAATGTAAACGGTACATATAATAAACCGCCATTTTTGAAAGGCAAAAATCATAAGCCAAAAAGACAAGGTTGGCTAGTGTTACAAATATAACAGAGCCATATTTACCAAGTTCACCTAAATCATCAAAGCTTATTCCAAAAACAAATCTGCTAAGCAAATAAATAATAGCAACTCCTATGTTAAAGGCAGCAAACTTTAATACAAATTCTACTATTCTGCTTTTTACACCCTCTAAAATTGCCTTTAAAACAGGGTAAAACCCAACAAAGCACAAATATAGTAGTTTTGATTCGGGCTCGCAAAACAAAAACACAGGCAAAATTGATGCTATATAAGTATATAATGCAGATTTTTTATTAAATTCAATTAAAACAACCATTATCGGCAGTGATGCAACACAAGGCACCGCATAGGTAAGATACGGAAAATATCCAACCAACATTAAAACAGTAGCCAACGCCGCCATCATTGCAGAGAAGCTTAATCTTTTTGTTTTCATATTAGCAACAACGTATTAAATCGCCGCCCATACACTCACAACAACAGTCGGCACAAATTAAGGTATTACAAACATCGCAAGCGTCACAACCGCCGCCACCCATATTACCTGCAGAACGATATGGATTACCAGCAAAGCCATTACCTCTTGTGCGTTGCATACGTGCAAAAGCCTCACGATACTCGGGGTTTGATGGGTCCATACGACAGGCTGTTGCAAAGCTTGTAAAAGCATTATCAAACCAACCGCGACGATATAGCACAGTTCCGTTTAAAAAATACCATTCTGCATCACGTTTTTCAACTGGAACACCATCTAAAAGTTCTTGAGCCTCTTCAATCTTGTTATTTGATATAAGTGACCTTACATCCGCAAAATTCGAGCTTCCCGAATAGCCTGTGCCATTATTACTCTTGCGATGTCTACGACTATTCATAATTTGGTCATACGCCTCATTTATTTCTTGCATTTTTTCCTGTGCCAAGTCAGAAAGCGGATTATCACCATAATTATCGGGATGATATTTTCTAGCAAGTTCACGATATGCGTTTTTTATTTGCTCGTCAGTGGCATTTCTGTCCACACCTAATACTGAATATGGGTCTCTCATTTTTTATCCTTCTCCTTTAAAAATAGGTTGTTTTGACTATCCTCTAAACCTAAATAAATTATATTGCCCAATATATTTTTAAATCTCATAATGTCTATTAGTTCAAAAGCCGCCGCAGCCTCTTTAACACATATATTTAACTGCTCAAAAAGCCTTTGTTTTAAAAACAAATCTAAATCTGTTTGTTTTTTTGCCTCATATGTTAAGGGATTATATCTACCCTTTTTTAAATCATCCTTTAAATCGGCGGCGGCATCCATTAAATATATCCATCTGCCCATACAATAGCCAAGACGCTCTAGCGCGCGGGTTTCATTCCCCACCCCACAAAACGCAAATAAATTTGAAAGCATTTTTGCTGTTGGGTCGGCGGCCGCATCTATATTTTGCAGATTTTCTATTTCTATCTTGTTTTGATTTGCGATATATTCTTTAAAAAGATTATCTAACTCGGGAAATTCTTTTACCGCTTTATTATACCCGTTTTTACAAAGTGCTCTTAGCACACTATAAAAACAAGATTTAAAAAAGCCTTCATCCTTAATGTTATCCTCTAATTTGCAGTAGAGCATTATCTCTGCCGCCGCAGAAGGCATATCAGGTGTGTCGTTCGGTTTTAAATAATTGCACTTTTTAAATGGATTACAAACGCAACATTTACGCTCGGTCGAAACACATCCATCTCTTAAAGCCAAATACAAAAGTGATAAAAAAGTAAAATCATAGCTTAGTGAAAAGCGTGATACAATTCCATACTTTTTACCAAGGCTTTTACAAAGCGAACAATAAACCGCTTTATACATTTCAAACTCTTTTATTCTAAGCTCAGGCTTGTATGCCTTAACATATCCAAACACATCTAACACCTCCGCTTAAAATATTCTAAACTATTTAGAAACAAAATTATTGAATAATGTGTAAATCTTAAAGGACTTTTTTAAGAAACCGACCCGTATGAGATTTTTCACATTCTGCTATTTGTTCGGGAGTGCCGAC
Source organism: Acutalibacteraceae bacterium (assembly GCA_045577495.1). GTDB lineage: Bacteria > Bacillota > Clostridia > Oscillospirales > Acutalibacteraceae > UMGS1279. The sequence goes on along the minus strand of JAZNIK010000028.1, from coordinate 14,285 downwards.
TGCTACAACCTCGCCGCCCTTATCTCCACCCTCGGGACCTAAATCGATAATATAGTCGGCAGTTTTAATAACATCCAAATTGTGCTCGATAACAAGCACGGTGTTGCCTGTATCAACCAATTTTTGCAAAACCTCTAAAAGTCTGTGCACATCGGCGGTGTGAAGTCCTGTTGTGGGCTCGTCCAAAATATAGATAGTTGAGCCTGTTGCTTTTTTAGAAAGCTCTGTTGCTAGTTTTACGCGCTGTGCTTCACCGCCCGAAAGGGTTGTTGCGGGTTGACCGAGTTTAACATATCCAAGCCCCACATCTAAAAGTGTTTTTAATTTACGATGAATTTTTGGTATGCTACTAAAAAACTCGGTTGCTTCTTCAATAGTCATTTCTAAAACATCATAAATGCTTTTATCCTTATATTTTACCTCCAGAGTTTCGCGGTTATATCTTGTGCCGCCGCAAACCTCACAAGGCACATAAACATCGGGTAAGAAATGCATTTCTATCTTTAATATGCCATCGCCTTGACAAGCCTCACACCGCCCCCCCTTAACATTAAAGGAAAATCTACCCGCATTATATCCTTTTGCTTTGGCATCCTTCGTGTTAGAAAACAGTTCTCTAATATCATTGAAAACGCCTGTATAGGTGGCGGGATTTGAGCGAGGAGTTCTACCGATTGGTGACTGATTTATATCAATCACCTTATCTAAAAGTTTAATACCCTCAATTTTTTTGTGTTTACCTGCAAAGCGGTGAGCACCCATAAGCTCTGCCGCTAACTTTTTATATATTATGCTATTAACAAGCGAGGATTTACCCGAACCCGAAACCCCCGTAACAGCAACAAAACAACCAAGCGGAATATCAACATTTATATTTTTAAGATTGTTTTCGTATGCGCCTTTTACCTTTAAATAGCCTTTTTCTGCCTTGCGGCGAGTGGTGGGCACAGCGATTTTTCGTCTTCCCGAAAGGTAATCGCCCGTAATCGACTCTTTGCACTCCATAACCTCTTTTGGCGTACCTGCGCAAACTATAGAGCCACCGTGAACACCCGCACCGGGTCCAATATCCACCAAATAATCTGCGGCAAGCATTGTTTCTTCATCGTGCTCAACGACAATCAAGGTGTTTCCTAAATCTCTTAAATGTTCTAAAGTATTTAAGAGTTTTTCATTATCGCGTTGATGCAAACCAATACTTGGCTCATCAAGAATATACAAAACACCCATCAAGGATGAGCCTATTTGTGTAGCCAACCTTATGCGTTGACTTTCGCCACCCGAGAGTGACCCTGCCGCACGCATAAGATTTAAATACGAAAGTCCTACGCTTTTTAAAAAAGAAAGTCGGTTGCAAATCTCTTTACAGATAGGTTTTGCAATAATCTCATCCCTTTTAGAGAAAGAAATAGCTTCAAAAAAAGCCAAGCAATCTTCAACCGACATTCTACAAATATCATCGATATTTTTATCAGCTACTGTAACTGCCAAAGCCTCGGGCTTTAATCTTTTGCCGTTACAATCGGGGCAATCGCATTCACTCATTACCTGCTCAATTTCACTTCTTGCCCAATCGCTTGTTGTTTCTTTATACCTTCTTTCGAGGTTGTTAATAACACCCTCAAAGGTTGTTGTATATTCTCCACCGCCCCACTCGCTATTACGGTGGAACTTAATCTTTTTATTACCCGTTCCATAAAGAATAGCCTTTTGCGCTTTGGGAGGGATTTTTTCGAACGGAGCATTTACATCAAAGCCAAAATGCTCTGCCAAGCCTTTATAATACATAACGGCTATTGTTTCTCCATCACCGCCATTGAATTGATGCACTCCCCAACCGCTTGCCTTAATTGCGTATTGCATAAGCGATTTTGATTTGTCGGGCACTAAAAGTTCAGGGTCTACCTTTAAAAACATACCAAGTCCCGTACAGGTAGAACACGCCCCAAAAGGATTATTAAAGGAGAACATTCTTGGCGAAAGTTCGGGAATACTTACATTATGCTCAGGACAGGCATAATTTTGTGAAAATGTTAGTTCTTTGCCGCCCACAACATCAATTACAACAAGACCGTTAGAAAGTGAACAAGCAGTTTCCAAACTATCAGACAAACGACTGCGAATTTCGTTTTTAACTACTAAACGGTCAACAACAATTTCGATATTGTGCTTAATATTTTTATCAAGCTTTATTTCTTCGGATAAATCATAAATATTGCCATCAACTCTAACACGAACATAACCCGAACGTTTTGCTTTTTCAAACTCCTTTGAAAATTCGCCCTTTTTACCTCGGGCAATCGGTGCCATTATTTGTATACGAGTTCCCTCATCAAGTTCTAACACCTTATCAACAATCTCATCAACCGACTGCTGACGGATTTCTCTGCCGCATACAGGACAATGAGGAACACCAACTCTAGCAAACAAAAGACGTAAATAATCGTAAATTTCGGTTACTGTGCCAACGGTGGAGCGAGGGTTTTTAGAGGTGGTTTTTTGGTCAATAGAAATGGCAGGAGAAAGCCCCTCGATGCTATCAACATTTGGCTTTTCCATCTGACCTAAAAACATACGCGCATATGAAGATAGCGACTCCATATATCTTCTTTGACCTTCGGAATAAATTGTATCAAAGGCAAGAGATGATTTACCCGAACCCGAAAGACCGGTAAAAACAACCAATTTATCTCTTGGAATATCAATATTAACATTTTTTAAATTGTGTTCTCTTGCACCTCTAATAGTGATAAATTCCCTTGCCATTTTACCCTCCAAAGAATTAGACATAATAACACATTATACATAATTATTTTACCTCAATTCTCATAAAAAGTAAAGGAAAATATTGAAATTAACTTGACATTTTTAAAGTAAAAACCGTCCACTAAAAAGTGAACGGTTTTAAAAAACTATTTTACTGCGAAAGCAACATTCTATCGTTTGCAAACTCGCCTTCACTTGCATCAGAAAACTTTTTAAGCAAGTCTGAAACCTGAAGATTTTTCTTCTCCTCACCCGAAACCTCATAAATGATTTTGCCTTCATTCATCATAATAAGGCGGTTACCAATTCTAATGGCATCTGACATATTGTGAGTAATCATAACAGTAATAAGATTTTCTTTAGCAACGATTTCTTCAGTGATATCAAGAACCTTCCTTGCAGTTTTGGGGTCAAGAGCAGCAGTGTGCTCATCAAGAAGCAGCAACTTAGGTTTTTTAAGAGTTGCCATAAGAAGTGTAAGCGCCTGACGCTGACCACCCGAAAGCAATCCTACCTTTGCTGTCAATCTTTCCTCAAGACCTAAATCAAGAATTTTAAGCAACTCTTTATATTCAGCTCTTTCCTTGGCAGTAATACCAGGAAGTAAGGTTCTTCTCTTTCCTCGACGAGCGGCAAGAGCTAAGTTTTCTTCAATCTGCATATCTGCAGCCGTACCTGTCATTGGGTCTTGGAACACACGACCGAAATACTTAGCACGTTTGTACTCAGGCAAATCGGTAACATCGATACCATCAATAATAATGCTACCACAATCTACAGGATAAACACCGGCAATCATATTGAGCATTGTGGACTTACCGGCACCGTTACCACCTATAACGGTTACAAAATCTCCCTCATTGAGATGAAGATTGATACCATTCAGAGCCTTTTTCTCATTGATAGTTCCGGGGTTAAAGGTTTTCTCAACGTTTATAATATCAAGCATTTGCCTTACCCCCTATTTTAGATTTTTTAATATGCTTTTCGGCAAAGTGACTTTTCCAATATGGAACAGCAAGGAATATAGCAACAATTGCCGCCGAAAGCAACTTGAGTAGGTTAGCATCAAGCCCCAACGTAATAACCGCTTGGATAACAATATAATAAATAATTGAACCAAAGGCAACCGATAAAAGCTTAAGTGCAAAGTTCTTGAAAATCTTACTGAATAATGCCTCACCAATGATGACCGCAGCAAGACCAATAACGATAGCGCCTTGACCCATTTTAACATCGGCAAAGCCTTGATACTGAGCAAGAAAGGCACCCGAGAATGCAACAAGACCGTTAGAAAGCATAATACCAAGAACTTTATTAAAACCGGTGTTTATGCCTTGTGCTCGGCTCATATTTAGGTTGCTACCTGTAGCACGGATAGCGCAGCCCATTTCGGTTCCAAAGAACCAATAAAGAAGGATGATAAGAACAACTATCACAACGCCTACGGTGATAAGCGGATTGTGAAAAGCAAATTCTTTTACCCAACGGAGTGATACAAGCACATCGGTTTGATTAACATTGACCGATTGGTTTGCTTTACCCATAATTTTAAGGTTAATGGAATAAAGGGAAAGTTGTGTTAAAATACCGGCAAGAATAACGGGGATTCCCATGAGTGTATGCAAAAGTCCCGTAATAGCACCTGCCAAAAGACCCGCAACAAATGCAGCTATCATTGCAAGCCACAAATTGCAACCATTTAAAATTAGTACAACAGCAACGGCGCCGCCTGTAGCGAAAGAGCCGTCTACCGTAAGGTCGGCTACATCAAGAATACGATAAGTAATATAAACGCCGATTGCCATAATGCCCCAAATCAAGCCTTGTGAAATGGAGCCGGGCAAAGCGCCCATAAGTTGAGTGAAGATTTCCATTTAGTTCACCTTTGTTTAGATAATAATATAATAGGGAGATAGCCGGAGAGATGTTATACTCTCCGGCTGAGTGTTATAAATTAGTTTGCTTCGATAGCGGTGTAACCTTCAAGAGGTGTGATTCCCAAATTTTCGCATATCTGCTTATTATATTTAGGAGTCTGCTTTTCTGCGTATTCGATGGGCATTGTAGAAATATCTGCTCCATCTTTAAGAATCTTAACAGCCATCTTACCTGTGGTATAACCAAGGTCATAGTAGCTGATAGAAAGTGTAGAAATACCACAAACAGCACAGATACCTTCTTCGCCAGCGATTACGGGAACTTTCTTGGGTCCGCAGATGTTATCAATAATACCAGTGTTTTCTGCAACGGTATTGTCGGTAGGAACATAGATAACGTCGCACTTATCAGCAGCAGTTGTGCAGATTTGAGCTAAATCATTAGAATCGGCGAAGGGATAAAGTGTAGCAGTAAGGCCTTTCTTTTCAAGTTCCTTCTTAACAAAATCTACTTGATACTGGCTATTAGCTTCCTTAGAGCAATAAATAAGTCCAACTGTTTTAGCATTGGGACACCAATCTGTAATCATTTCGGCTTGCTTATCAAGTGGAGCAAGGTCGGATGTACCGGAAATGTTTCCACCAACAGTACCGCTAAAATCTTCGATTTCAAGAGCAACACCATATTCGGTTACAGAAGTACCAAGAATCGGAATGTCGCCGGTTGCAGCAGCTGCTGCCTGAAGTGCAGGTGTTGCGTTTGCCATAATCAAATCAACCTTGTTTGATACAAACTGATTAGCAATGGTAGAACAGGTGTTGGGGTCGTTCTGACCATTTTGGAAGTCAAATTCAACAGCGTCTTCACCAAGTTCATCGATAATTGCCTGTTTGAAGCCCTCGGTTGCTGCATCAAGCGCAACGTGCTCAACAAGCTGAACAATACCAATTTTTAAAGTATCATCATTTTTGGCGTTTTCTCCACCGCCGCAAGCAGTACATACAAATATCATACATACAGCAAGCATAATTGTTAAGATTTTTTTCATAATTATGTCCTCTTTTCTAAATTATTAAAGCACTGTATCGCTTTAACGCTTTTATGTGATAAAGCGAGTATAACACACCTCACCCACATTGTCAATAGCAAAATTTAACTTTTTTGAAAAAAATTTAACACTTTAAAGCAAAACAACTTGAAGTTAATAATTTTTTATAATATAATTGGCATAAAGGAGTGGTTTTGTGAAGCACGAAATTTTACTTTCTGCGCCTGCCGTTGTGAAAGATTTTTTGATATACAGCGAAACTATAAAAAACAAATCTTCAAACTCTGTAAATGAGTATTATAGCGATCTTAGAACCTTTTTTAGATATTTACTGATGATACGCGGTTTGGCAAACGATGCAAAAGAATTTAAAGAAATCAATATTTCTTCTGTAGATATTGATTTACTAAAGACCGTTACCTTGCAAGATTTGTATGCATTTTTGGTGTTTTGCAAAAATGAACTTAGTAACTCAGCCAACACAAGAGCCAGAAAATGCTCGGTGCTTAAAATTTATTTTAAATATCTAGCCTCTAATACCCGCCAACTAGAAAACAATCCCGCAGAGCTTTTAGAGGCACCAAAAACTACGCGTTCTTTACCAAAGCACCTGACATTAGAGGATAGTTTAAATCTTTTAGATGCGGTCGATGGTGCAAACAAAGAGCGTGACTACTGTATATTAACCTTGTTTTTAAACTGCGGTTTGCGTCTTTCTGAATTATGCGGCATCAATCTCAGTGATATTTCAAACGAAGGTCAACTTCGCGTAACAGGTAAAGGTAATAAGGAAAGAATTATTTATCTAAACAACGCCTGTATTGACTCTATAGCAGATTATTTGCGCGTAAGACCTGCAGATAATATTCCCTTACAACACAAAAACGCTTTATTTATTAGCCGTAACAAACGGCGAATTTCTAACAAAACCGTTCAACATATCGTTTATACATTTTTAGATAAGGCGGGGCTTAGTAACAAGGGCTTATCAACACACAAGCTTAGGCATACTGCCGCCACCCTTATGTATCAAAAGGGGCACGTTGATATAAGAGCGCTTAAAGAAGTTTTAGGTCACGCAAATCTTAATACAACGCAAATATATACACACGTTTCTAACGAAACTGTTAAAGAGGCTTTTGAGGCAAATCCCCTAGCCAATCTTAACAAAAAGAAAGGAAACTAACATAAATGTTACTTTTTATTATTCGACATGGTGACCCAATATACAATCCCGATTCGTTAACACCCAAAGGACATCTTCAGGCAAAAGCACTTGCAAAACGTTTGGCGCTTCACGGACTTGATAAAATTTATGCATCTCCCCTAATTCGTGCACAACAAACTGCAATGCCAACCAGCGAACTTTTGGGTATTCCAATTATCACAGAAGAATGGACAAGCGAAAGTCTTGCCGCAAAAGATTTTTTTGTTACACGATATGATAGCGGAAAACAAGGTTGGGTTTTTCACCATAATCAAACAGAACTTAAAAACGATAAAACGGTTAATCTAACCTCAGAAAATTGGTATGAGGCAGACATTTTTAAAAACTATTCTAATGATTTTAAAGCGGGATACAAACGGATTACAGATGCATCAGATGAGTTTTTAGCTAGGCACGGATACAAGCGTGATGGTAGCATATATAAGATAACACAACCTAACAACGAAAGAATTGCCGTATTTTGTCATCAAGGCTTTGGAACTACCTGGCTTTCTCACTTGCTTGGCATACCACCGCATCTATTTTGGAGTAGCTTTGACATTTCTCATTCCAGCGTAACTATTCTTGATTTTGCAAATGTTGAAAATGGTATTACTGTTCCCCGCTGCATATCACTATCCGACCTCTCTCACATATATGCAGACAGGCTACCTTTTGAATATAACAACACAATTAAGTTATAAATTTTAACAGGTCATTTCAATCAATGAAATGACCTGTTTTTTTAACCAATTTTTAAACGCAAACGTAGTTTATCGGCAATCATTGCAATAAATTCACTATTAGTTGGTTTTCCCCTGCCAACGTGTATGGTATAGCCGAAATATGAATTTAAAACATTCACATCTCCTCTATCCCATGCAACCTCAATTGCGTGTCTTATAGCTCTTTCAACCCTTGATGAAGTAGTAGAAAAACGCTTTGCAACGGTTGGATATAAAAGCTTTGTAACAGAATTTATAATTTCGCTATCCTTAATTGATAATACGATTGCTTCTCTTAAATAATGGTAGCCCTTAATATGTGCGGGAACCCCGATTTGATGTATAATTTCGGTTATCATCATTTCCAAATCAACATCCGATATCGCATTTTCCTTACCCACCAAAACAGGTTTCTCGTTTTTCCAACCCGAAAGTTGAATAATACGTTCCGCCATCATATTTATATCAAAGGGTTTCATAAAATAATAGGCGGCGCCGGCGTTAAGAGTTTCTTTTTCAAGCCTTGGGTTATCAAACGATGACATAGCTAAAACCATCGGTCTTTCATTTTTGGGAAGTTCATTTACTTCATTTAAAAGACTTAAAATATCAAGATTGGGCATAAACACATCTGCAATAGCTACATCAGGCTTTAAAATTTTGATTCGATGCAAAAGCTTTTGCCCGTCCTTCTCACACAGTGCTACCTCCATACCATAGGTTTTCAACATATTAGCGCAATTTACACCAAATTCAGTTGAATCATCTGCAATAACAATTTTTAATTTTTTATCCATTTTATTTTTCTCCTTGCATTTTCTTGGTATATTTTACCATATATACCAAAATAATGCAATAGTTAAAATGGTAAAATTTGTAAATTGTTTGATATTTAGAGGTTCCTACAAAAAATACAATATTTATCGACAAAATAAACTATCTTGCGATAAAGTTTTCGTACAAATTCATTCCTTTATCTGTGCATTTTTTAAACTACAAAATAAAATTGACTAAATAAATAAAATATGCTATAATACTTTAAAATATGAATGTATTTATTATGAATAGGAGTATTTTTTATGTTAACTTCTAATCCCATGACGGGTGATGTTGGTTTATCCCCTATTATCATTGTTTTAATAGTTGTTTGCTCGGTTATTGTTATCGGATGCTTAATCTGGACTATTTTATTAAATCGTAAAAACAATAAAATTGTTACTACAGTTGTTACAGTAACTGATGAAGATGTTGACGAAACCGACCAAACTTTGTTAGAGGATATTGATACTATTCCTAAAGACGATGAATTGAATTAACATTTTAAAAGTAGCAATTTTTTACTAAACAAAACTTGCTACTTTTTTATTAAAGGTGATTTTTATGAAAATTTATAGTCTTGGTTCTCTTAATATCGATTATGTCTATTCGGTTGACCATTTTGTTTCAGCTGGTGAAACTTTATCTTCTGAAAAAATGGAGGTTTTTCCCGGTGGAAAAGGCTTAAACCAATCTATTGCTGCCGCTAAAGCGGGTGCTACGGTTTTGCACGGCGCCTATATTGGAGATAATGGACAGTTTTTATTAGATACTTTATCATCTGCCAACGTCGATATTAGCAGAATTAAAAAAACTAATGGTAGTTGTGGCCACGCCATTATCCAAGTAGATAGAAGCGGCCAAAACTGTATACTGCTTTTTCCCGGTACAAACCATATGTTAAATAAAAATTATATTGAAGGATTTTTATCTGATGCTGAGGAAAGCGATATCATCCTTTTGCAAAACGAAACCAACGCGTTAGATATTATTTTTGAAATTGCAAAACACAAAAAACTGCAAATTGCTTTTAATCCATCTCCCTTTAATGAAAAAATAAAAGATTTGCCACTAAAACAGGTAAAATGGTGGTTCTGCAACGAAATTGAAGGCGCATGTCTTTTTGGGAGTGAAAATCCCGATAAAATTATAGATAATTTTTCTAAACAATATCCCGATAGCAATCTGATTTTAACCTTAGGTAAAAATGGCAGCATTTTTAAAAACTGCAATCAAACAGTTAAACAACCCATTTTTGAGGTTAATGCAGTTGATACTACTGCCGCCGGTGATACATTTACAGGCTACTTTTTAAGTTCAATAGTGGTAGGCAAAACACCCGCAGAAGCACTAAAAATTGCCTCTAAAGCCTCATCTATAGCCGTTTCAAGAATGGGTGCTGCATCTTGTATCCCAGCACTCGATGAAGTTCAAATATAATAGTTATATAAACAAAAAGTACTGCAGTTTCGGTATACAATCTGCAGTGCTTTTTTAATTTACACCTTAAAATCAGATTAATATGTATTACCAAAACGAGAGAAAAGAGCCTTTTTTTTATAGAAATCAACCTTGAATAAATCCAGACCCATTGATAAAATAAACATTAGAAACAGAATAATTTTATTCAAAAAACATATGAACTATTTTTTTGGAGGGTTTTTATGAGGGAATATATAAAGCCTAGTTTGGATATGGTGAATATTAAACATATTAAAATTATGGATGGAATTAAAAAAATAGAATTAAATTTAGATATATTATCAGACCTATTTGATGAAGATGCTGGCGTAGATGTTGGAGAATAAAATCGATTTTAAACTTTTATGAGGTGATTTGCTTTGAAAAAAATCGTTTCCATTTTTATGGTATTTATAATGTTATTTATGCTTATTTTTAATGTTAGCTCACAAGGTGCCGATGTTGATATCAACGCCTCTGTTCTTGATTATTATTATGGCGGAAGTGATGTTGATATTGACCCATCAGACTTTGAAGTTATAAAAACATATAACATATCCGAATTAACAGGTAAATACAAAACACAGGGCAGAACAAGCATCGTCGATAATGCGCTAATGCTGGATTATAGTGCAAGCGGACTGGAATTTAATGCATATTGCTCTGGTACCGTTTCTATATCCTTTGAAGTTTCTGATTTGATTGAAGATGAACTTGGTGGTATATACTTTACGGTAATTGTCGATGATATTACACAGGATAGAACAATGTGCCATGTTACACAAACAGGCATAACAAAAATGACTCTGGCAGAAGATTTATCAAGTGGCTATCATAATTTTAAAATCTATCGACAAACTGAATTATCTTGCGGCACTGTTGGTGTTAGTTCAATTTCTCTTAAGGGTGTTTTAATCTCTCCGCCTAATGATAACGAATTATTTATAGAGTTTATTGGTGATTCAATCACAACCGGATACGGTAACCTTGCCAAAGATAGCGACATTGATGCTTCTGTTGCCAACAAACCGATTTATCAGGATGCAACCAAAGGTTTTGCTTATCTTACTGCTCAAGCACTTAATATGGACTTTTCTTTAGTAGCAAGTAGTGGTATAGGCGCTAGTGTTGGCCAGACTGGTTCAATGCAAGAAATGTATGTAAAACAACGCTATTCAAAAGATGATACTGAATATAATTTTGCAAAACAACCGAATTTTATTGTTATTGGTTTAGGCACCAACGATTATGATACTTATGAAGCCAATGGTTTGACAGAAGCAGATGTTATTCAGGGCTTTAAAGATATGCTTACCCTAGCAAGAGCAAAAAACCCCAACGCAAAAATCATTTGGATTTATAATATGATGCACGATTGGGCTAATGATGCTATTGTTCAAATAATAAATGAAGCAGGCGGAAGTAAAAACGGATATTATTCATTAGAACTAACACAAGACAATTCGGGCGGCAACGAACACCCCTACTATACAGCGCATGAAGTTATGGCTGAAGAGCTAGTTCAATTTATTAGTGATAACTTCTATTGGAATAATAAAACCGGAAATTTTACGCAATTTATCGGTAATGCAATAAGAAACACAACAAGTAAGGGCGAACAAGGTTTAAGATTTAAATATCAATTCGATACAGCCGAGGGCTCTGACTATACAAAAGTCCAAGAACAATATACCGTAAAACAAATTGGTGTTTTAGCGATAAAAAATGTTTATCTAAATAATGAAGAACTTGTTGCCAACACTTCATACTCTGGTCGTTCTCCATCATGTGGCATATTTTTTGATAAAGATAATAATATAAATAAGCTTACAGATGATAATATTGCATCTGCGGTACTTTATAACATCGGATATAATAAGTCTACAGGAACTGTAGATTTTTCCGCTTACGCTTATGCTTATACAGCACGTTGCTATATGATTTTAAATGACGGTTATAACGATTTCTATGTTTATGATGAAAACGAATATTCATCTTCTGTTTTTACTGTGATGAGAAAAATAATTGAAGAATTTTCTAGCCAAACCACACCTCCCGATGAAAGTTCTCAACTTTTTAATGATTATGGCGCCGTTCAAACGATATTAAACAATAATACTTTATTAGATAAAAATAACAAAACTATAAGCGATCATTTTACCGCAAAGCAAACATATGTTGCAAATGAAATCACCTTCAACAGTACAACAGAATATGAAAATCCCGTTTATGATGTTGAGGTTGATGTTTCTTTCACAAATCAAGATACAGGCACTTTAATAAAAGTACCTGCCTTTTGGAATGGCGGAACAGAGTGGAAGGTACGCTATGCTCTTACTGAACCGGGCACTTGGGAATATAAAACAAGTTGCACTGACGATACCGAAAATGAAGGTCTACATAACATTAGCGGTTCTTTGTTCTGCGTAGAATATTCGGGCAGTTTGGATATTTACAAAAAAGGTTTTCTTACTGTTGAAGATGGTAACAGATATTTATCCTACGCAAACGGTGAGCCTTTCTTCTATCTAGGCGATACCCATTGGAGTTTACCAATGGAAAGTCTTACCGACCCTAAAGGCAATGAGTATACAAATGTAGGTTCAAATTACACATACGGCGCTTTAACTGATGCTGAGATGGCAGCATTAAAAGAAAAATATTCAGCCTTAGACAAAGATACCACAGGACTTGGAACCAAACCACAATTTGAATTTGTTATGGATTATCGCGCAAGTCAAGGCTTTACAGTTATTCAATCACAACAGCTTGATATTTTTGGTAGTGGTCATAAAGGCAATAGCTGGATGGCAGACAACGAGGGCAACATTTTCACATATGGTGTAAATGATTTTATACTTGAAAAGTTTAAAACCTTGGATAAATATTTCGCTTATATTGCTGAACTTGGTTTTGTTCACGCTAACACGCAATTCTCATATCCCGAGGAGCTTATAAAAGAATACAGGCATAATACAATTACTGATGAGCAACTGAAAAAGCTTTGCAGATATTGGGTTGCAAGATACAGCGCTTATCCTGTTATTTGGACAACTGCGCAAGAATGTGATGATAACTACGGCAATTATCACAATAAAGATTTAATAAACAACAGCGATGGCACAGAAGGCAGCGATGGTTTAGTAGACGGTTGTACACATTCTACTGTCTGCCAGTTTGATGAGAATCTTCATAATCCGTGGTATGATGTAATGGAATATATTGCCGAATATGACCCTTATAATCATCCAAATACTGCCCATCAAGAAAGTATTACAGGAGTTGTTGCTACTGATGACGGTTCAACAGCAAGAGCTGAATCAATATTTGATGACAGTGAGCACTACGACCTTTATGCCGCACAATTACAAGGCTTTAAGTTAGACGGCGACCCGTGGTATGGTAATAAAATATTTGGTGTTACTTCTGAATATTGGGAATTTCTTAAAAATTATTGGAATAATCCAAAATCAAAACCAGTTGTTTGTTATGAGGGTTCATATGACCAATTTGCATGTTCTTCTTTAAGGGGACGTGGACAGGGTTGGATGTCCTTCTTAAACGGAATATACGGCTATGGCTACGGAGTTCAACCTTTTTTCAACATATACTGGGGATTAGGTATGGGTCCCTATAAAGATGCTGACAATCCTAATAAAAATTACTATTATAATGAAGATATGAATTGGGTTGACGGAGTTTATGCTGAAGCTGCCGAAGATATGACCGTTATGAAAAAATTTCTTACCGAAACATTATATGATACCTACGGTGTTAATTGGTGGGAGCTTATCCCCTGTTTTGATGACAGTAGTTATTATAGTAAACCATATGATACAACCGGTGATGGAACATATGAAAATTGTTATTCAGTTGCAACCGTAGATAAAAATTCTGACGGAACTATTGATATGTACATTGGATACTTTGCAGGAGAAGAAACTATAGATATGGGTGTTCTTAATGGAATGAAAAAAAATTCCAAATACAATTATAGTTGGTATGATGTTGGTACAGGTGAATTAGTAGAAACATACACTGTTAATACTCGTGGCAATACCACTCGCCCTGTAGGTTATACAAATGATACAATATATTTTTGGAATCAAGTCCCGGGAGAAAAACCTATAAGTAATTCAACTTCAAAGTATACCGATATGCTTTTAATCGTTACTCCTGCATCTTAAAAATGTCACCCTACAACAAACAAAAAACACCGCAGATTCAATCGAATCTGCGGTCAGACTACTGACAAACCTGCTGAAAATTCGGCAGGTTTGAGTTTTTTAATAGGAAATTCAAAAAAGATTGCAATAAATCCTTTCCTGAAAGGATTGTTGCGATCTTTTTCATATTCTGCACCGCTGCAGTAAGTAGGCAC